>JAFANO010000622.1 GCA_019232645.1 Planctomycetaceae bacterium
CGCGGGAGCCGGTCCGCTCAACTCGGGCAAGGGACTGCGCGGGAGCACGAAGATTCCCTCGCCGCACTTGGGGCAGCGCAACGCCTGATATCCCGCCGAGCGTTCGCCCCTCAGACGATGCCCCTCCGTGCAGACGACGCGGAAAGAGCGGACCTTGGCGGGCGCGGCCGGAGTGACCCCTTGCAGCAGGTTCCGTGCGCAATCAAAGATGTTCAATGAGATCGACCTTCGCGACAGGTGGCCAACGCCGACTCTCGAACAGAACAGGACAGATGTCAAGAGGATTGCCTGGCCTCGCCAGCTGGCATGCGAGGCCCAGCGGCCTGGGTCGGCCCTGCCCGACGGAAGGGGCCGCCCGACCCCGCCCGCGCACCAACTCTGGCGAGCCCCAGGCGGATCCTCAAGCGCGGGTGGATCTCTCGCCCGTCGCTCAATTTATAAGGTAGTCCGCAGACGGTTCGCCAGGCCGTTGTGAGGAATGCCCGTCGAGAAACGTGCCGCTCGACGATGAGCCGCGCGCCAAGATTTCATGCGTCAATTTATATCGATCCTGTCCGAAACACCATCCCTTACCATGAAAATTCCCCGCGCCCGCCCGTCGTCCGGGGGCGCCCGCGAGCTTGACCGGCATGTGATCGAGGTCCTATCATGACGTTCATGACTTTCAGTGCCGATCGGGACAGGTCACCGGAATGGGGCGACTCGCGTTCGAGGGCCCCGTCTGAGGAGAGTCATGCGGGTCGCGATCAATTTCCAGGACGAGAGGCTGGACCTGGAGGTCCCCGAGGAGCGAATGGTCGCCGAGTGGCACGGCCCCGCCGGCGTGGCACCGGGGGATGTTCACGGACTGCTTCTCGACGTGCTGGAGCATCCCCGCGAATACCCGCCGTTGCGGCAGGCGGTGGTCCCGGGCGACCGGGTCGTGATCGCCTTCGACGCCGAGCCGACCGAGTCAAGGGCGGTCCTGGGGGCGGTCTGCCAGGTCCTCCAGGGGGCGGGGGTGGCGGCCGACGCGATCGAGGTCCTGGTCGCGCCCGGGGGACGGGGCGACCTCGAGCATGAGCTGCCGAGGAGCGTCCGCCTGATCGTCCACGACCCCGAAGACCGGGCGCAGATGGCCTATCTGGCGAGCACGGAGGAGGGGCGGCGGATCTATCTGAACCGCCACCTGACCGACGCTGACATCGTCGTCCCGGTGGGCCGGCTCGGCTACGACCCGGTGCTCGGCTACCGGGGACCGTGGGGGGTCATCTTCCCCGGCCTGAGCGACCAGGAGACCAGGCGCTCGCTCCGGTCCCGTGCCAGCGATGAGCCGCCCGACCGCGAGCGGCCCCGCCCGACCCTGACCGAGTCGGCCGAGGTGAGCTGGCTGCTGGGCTGCCAGTTCCAGGTGGGCCTGGTCGCGGGGGCCTCGGGGCTGGCCGAGGCGATCGCGGGGCTGGAGATGTTGGTCCGCGACGAAGGGGTTCGTGCGATGGATCGCGTCTGGGGGTTCCGCGCCGACTCGCGCGCCGAGCTGGTCGTCGTCGGGATCGGCCGGCCCGGCGTCCCGACCGGGATCGAGGAGCTGGCCCAGGGCCTGTCCACGGCGTCGCGCCTGGTCCGGCGCGGCGGCAAGGTCGTCGCGCTGTCGCGAGCCGAGGGCCCGATCGGGCTCGGCCTCCGCCGGCTCATCGACGTGGGCGACCCTCGTGTCGGGCCCGAGGCCCTCCGGGGCCACGAGACGGCCTCCGACTATCCCGCCGCCCGCCAACTGGCGCGGGCCCTGGCCTGGGCCGACATCTACCTGCTCAGCGCGCTCGGCCAGGAGGCCGTCGAGGGCCTCTCGATGGTCGCGCTCGATCGCCCCGAGGAGGCCCGTCGCCTGGTCACCTCCAGCGGCTCTTGCCTCTTCGTCAGCCAGGCCGAGTTGACCCGGGCGAGCGTGGCGGATGAGTTGGACTGAAAGGCGGGCCCCCGCCCGACGGCCGGGCCCCCTGTCTCCGAAGGAGGAACCCGCGATGATCAGAGTGACAGTCGACTCCGTGACGCTGGGGCGGCTCCGCGGCCTGCAGGAGCCCCTGGAGCTGTGCGACGAGTCGGGCCGGGTGCTCGGGACGTTCACGCCCGCGGCGGGCGCGCCGTCGGGCGGGGCCGCCGCCGGGGCCGGGCGGGGCCGGGAGGCGGCAGCCGACCCGGGTCCCGAACTGAACGTGTACGGCCGCGAGAGCGACTTAGATTGAGGTCGGATCGACGCGGATATGAAGGATCGATTGCCCCACGATCGGTGGAGAGACCTGTCATGGCCGAACCTCCCCTCGACGCTTACCAAGCGGTCTCGACCCGCCTCGGGTTCATCGACCGCTCCAACCGGGTCCGGCTCGACGTGCTCGGCCCGGACCGCGTCAAGTTCCTACACAACTTGACGACCAACGACGTCAAGGGATTGGCCGTCGGGCGAGGCTGCGAGGCGTTCGTGACCAGCCTGCAGGGCAAGACGCTGGCCTTCGTGACGCTGCTGGCCCGCGACGACCGGATCCTCGTCCGCGCCGACCCGGCCGGGCTGACGGTGGCGCTGCCCCACCTCCAGAAGTACGGGGTCTTCGATGACGTGGCGCAGGACGACATCTCCGCGCAGACCTTCGAATATCACCTGGCGGGCCCGAAGGCCGAGGAGGTCGTCCGGATCCTTGGCATCGAGCCACCCGCCGAGGGGGACCTGAGCCATCGGGCTGGCATGCTGGCCGGGGCCTCGGTCCGGATCATCCGCGAGTCGCCTACTGGACGGCCCGGCCTGACGATCCTGGGCGCGATCGCCGACGCCGAGCGGGTCGCGGAGGCGCTGCACGCGCGGGGAGGGCCGCTGGGCCTGATGGACGTATTGTCGGAGACGTACGAGGTGCTCCGGATCGAGGCGGGCACGCCCGTCTTCGGCCGCGACGTGACGACCGCGAACCTGCCGCAGGAGGTGGGCCGCGACCGTCGCGCCATCAGCTTCGTCAAGGGGTGCTACCTGGGGCAGGAGACCGTCGCGCGGATCGACGCCCTGGGCCACGTCAACAAGTTCCTCAAGGGGATCCGATGCCTGGGCGCGACGCCCCCCGCGGAGGGCTCGGACCTGGAGGTCGACGGCAAGCCCGTCGGCCGGCTCACGTCGGTGGCATCCTCGCCGGGCTGGGGCGGCCCGGTGGCGCTGGCCTACGTCCGGGCCGCATGGGCCCAAGCGGGGACCGAGGTCCGCATCAAGACTCCCGGAGAGCCGCTGATCGCCACCGTCGCCGATCTGCCAATGATACCGCCGGACAGCTCGGAAAAGCGAACATCCTGACGAAGGTCGAAGCCGGCACGCCCTCACCCAGAAGCAGGAGAAGTCATCTTTATTTTTCCTCCCTCCGGGAGCAAGTCGGCACCATCCCGAATCCATGTTCTATTTGGGCTGGTGCCGCGAGGCACCCCGAGATCGCGACCGCACCCCCGATCATTTGTTCCGGAAAGAGAATCCCCAAGCGATTCCACACAATGTCGAAACCGACCGACGTGCGCCCGATCGCCGCGGCGCTCTACTTCCTGCCGATCACGACGCGGATGCCGCTCAAGATCGGGCCCGAGGCGACCACGGAGGTCACCTGCGCGCGGGTCAAGTTGACTATGGCCGACGCCAGGGGCCGGACGGCTGAGGGCTGGGGCGAGACGCCGCTGAATGTCCAGTGGGTCTGGCCGGGCGCGCTCTCATACGAGACGCGGCACGAGGTCCTGAAGCGGTTCTGCGTCCAGCTCGTCGAGGCCTGGACGTGGTTCGCGGCGTCGGGCCATCCGGTGGAGATCGGTCACGCCTTCCTCGAACGGGAGTTGCCCCGCCTCCTCGAGCAGACCAACGCCGGACTCGGCCCGGGCGCCGAGCCGATGCCCTGGCTGGCGGCCCTGGCCTGCTGCTCGGCGTTCGACCTGGCGCTGCACGACGCCTTCGGCGTCCTGCACGACGTGCCGACGTATCGGACCTACACCGACGAGTTCATGAACGCCGACCTGGCGCACTACCTGGCTCCGGCCGAGGGGGCCGACGTCTCCTTCCTGGGCAAGTTCCCGGCCGAGTTCCTCGTCCCCAACCCTCCCGACACCCTGCCGGCATGGCACCTCGTCGGCGACAAGGACCCGCTCGACGAGTCGGAGCTGACCCGCGCCGAGCCCGATGACGGCTACCCCGTCCTGCTCCGCGACTGGATCCGCCGCGACGGCCTGAAGTGCCTCAAGGTCCAGCTCCGCGGAGACGACGTCTGGGATTACGCCCGACTGGTCAAGGTCGGCCGGGTCGCCGTTGAGGAGGAGGTCGACTGGCTCACCGCCGACTTCAATTGCGCGGTCCGCGAGCCCTCGTACGTCATCGACGTCCTCGACCGATTGCTCTGGGAGTTCCCGCGCCTTTATGGGATGATCCTTTACGTCGAGCAGCCGTTCCCCTACGAGCTGGAGGCCAACCCGATCGACGTGCACGGCGTCTCGGCGCGCAAGCCGCTGTTGATGGACGAGAGCGCCCACGACTGGCACCTGGTCAAGCTTGGCCGGCCGCTGGGCTGGTCGGGCGTGGTGCTGAAGACGTGCACGACGCAGACCGGGGCGCTCCTGAGCCTCTGCTGGGCGAAGGCGCACGGGATGACGCTGATGGTCCAGGATCTGATCAACCCGATGCTGGCGCAGGTCCCGCACGCCCTGCTGGCCGCGCACGCCGGGACGATCATGGGTGTCGAGTCGAACGCAATGCAGTTCGCTCCCGGCGCCTCGCGTCCCGAATCGGCCGTGCATCCCGGCCTCTACCGGCGCCGGGACGGCACGCTCGACCTCTCCACGATCTCTGGGCCGGGTTTCGGCTACCGCGTCGACGCGATCCGCCGCGAATTGCCCGAGCCCGCCGCGAGCCGCAACCGGGGGCCGAATCCGATGTCGGACACGCAGAAAATCTGGTTGATCCTCTGGAGGCGCGCCCTGAAGAGCCGCAAGCCGCGCGACCCGTTCGAGGTCGCCGAGGTGGTCCCCGACGTCGCCGAGGTGCTGAAGATCTCGGACAAGGCGGCCGAACGGCTCGTCCGGGGCCTGCTGAAGGAGCTGGAGCGGCTGCCCGACGGCAAGCAGTTCTTTCGCCTCGAGGGCGACGCGGTCGTCCCCCTGCCCGAGTTCGCCGACGTGCACCAGGACCCCCAATCCGAGCTCGCCGCCTATCCCTACGAGCTCTGAGCGCCCGGTGCGTCTCTGGGGTGTGATCCCGAGGGCCCGCTTGATGGCCCGCGTACAATACCCCCATCGACAGCGCAATCGCGGGGTCGGAGCAGGGAGCGAGGCAGTAGGGACGGCGTCATGACGAGTTCGGGAGAGGGGGACGGAGATTCCCCGACGGGTCGCGCGATCGTCATGGTGGCCTTGATGCTGTCGATGGCGGTGGTGTCGCTGGAGCAGACCGTGGTCTCGACCGCGATGCCGAGCATCATCGCGCAGCTCCGCGGGCTGGAGATCTATCCCTGGGTCTTCTCCGCATACCTGCTGGCCGCGACGGTCACGACGCCGATCTACGGCAAGCTGGCCGACCTGCTCGGGCGCAAGCGCGTGCTCCTGTTCGGCCTGGGCCTGTTCGCGCTGGGATCGATCCTCTCGGGCCTGTCGCGGAGCATGCCCGAGTTGATCGCGATGCGGGTGCTCCAGGGGCTGGGGGCGGGTGCGGTCGCCCCGATCGTGATCACGCTGCTGGGCGACCTGTTCACGCTCGAGCAGCGCGCCCGGGTGCAAGGGTGGTTCAGCGCCGTCTGGGGCGTGTCGAGCCTGGCGGGCCCGGCGCTGGGGGGCGAGTTGACCGACCGGCTTTCGTGGCGCTGGGTCTTCTTCGTGACGGTGCCGTTCGGGGTGGTCGCGGCCTGGATCCTCGCGCGGCACGTCCAAGAGAAGGTCGAGCGGGACGAAGTCCGGCCGATCGACTGGCCGGGGGCGCTCCTGCTGACGGCCGGCTCGACGCTGCTGCTGCTGGCAGTCCTGAACGGCGACGGGCGGTCGTGGGCGCGGGGAGCGAGGCTCATGGCGGGGGCGGTCGTCCTGCTGGTGCTGTTCATCCGTCGGGAGCGTCGAGCGGCCGACCCGATCTTGCCGATCGACCTGGTCGTCGCGCCGCACATCGCGGCGGCGCTCGCGGGGAGCTTCCTGATCGGGGTGCTCCTGTTCGCGCTCGACACCTACATCCCGCTGTTCGTACAGGGGGTGCGCGGGGGTTCGGCGACCCAAGCGGGGCGGATGATCACGCCGCTGTTCCTGATGTGGTCGATCAGCGTTGCGATCGCGGCGGTCGTGGTGGTCCGCTTCGGGTTCCGCCGGACGGCGGTGGTCGGCTCGATCCTGATCGCCTTGGGGGTGAGCGAGCTGGCGCTGGGGGCCTCGCGTCCGG
>JAFANO010000704.1 GCA_019232645.1 Planctomycetaceae bacterium
GTGCCGTGCGAAGGCCCGCTTGGAGTCGCGGTAGAGCACCAGCTCGGGGATGCCGAAGGCGGGGTGCGCCTCGATCTCCGAGCCGACCGCCCAGACCTCCGCCGGGATCTGACGGTCGGCGGCCAGCGCGCGGAACCGCTCGATCAGTGCCACGAACGAGTCGCAATTCGCCTCCATCGCGTGGTCCGACTTCGACCCGTGGCAGAGGACCAGGACCTCGGCCTCGCGGAGCGCGTCGTCGAGGCGGCCGTAATCGTCGTAAGTGTAGTCGCATCCGAATTTGAGGGTCCGGACTTCGGCCGCCCCCTCGCGTTCCAGGAGGGCCTTCAGCGGCCTGCCGAATGACCCCGAGGCGCCGGTCATCGCTACCCGCCGCCCGCGGATCCGGGAGGCCGTCCCCGCCAGGCGATCGAAGAGCGTGGTCCAGGAACTGTAATAGCGGTCGGGGTAGACGTGGTGCAAGGCATGATAGGCCGGCGTGACCAGGAGGCCGAGCAGCGCGCCGCCCGATGCCGGGATCGCGTCGTACGGGATGTGGTTCCGGTCCTTGCCGCCGCGCCGGACCACTCCCAGAAAGATCGCCGTCTCGAAAAGCAGGGCTGCCGCGACCGGCGCCGGTTCCAGGATCACCAGCGCCGACGCCGTGATCACGACCTGGTTCAGGTACTCGGGGATCACGTGCTTGACCAGGTTGTCCCGGACGAGACGGTCGTCGAAATCGAGCTGCCGGCCGAAGAAGTCGTGATGCGCCTGGTGGAGGAGGCCGATCCGGCGAATCAGGGGGTATCGAGAATTTAAAAATTGATGGAGGATATAATGAATCACATCAAAGACCAAGGTGGCGACGAAGAAGAGCGCCACCGCCTGCAAGGCGAAGACCGGCCAGCGCCAGGGATCGAGCAGTCCACCCATCTTCGGACCTCCCCGTGTGCGAAATCGGCCGGCCCGTCCACCGCGTCGGGAGTCGAGCCGGTCTCGGCAGGGGCGACCGGGACCTTCGCCTTCCCCGAGTTCGCGCCGCCGATCGTCATCTCGTGTGCGGGAATTTCGAAAGGTTCTTCTCTGCGATTATGGACGGAAGCGCAGGACCGATACCAGCGGAAAAATCGCGAGCATTTGGAGCAATCGGCACCCCTGCTTTTGGAAGATCGCATCTGTCAGGATGAATCGGTTCATTCGGAAGCAGTATCCTGACCTGAGGCAATACTCTCGGCCGCACATCGCGAGCCTGGGTTGACGGACCGGCCACGCCGGGAGCCTGAAAAATCGCCTCATTGTTTTGAAGTTCGTAACAGCATCATTGAAGTGTGTGGGTTATAGTATCAACACGCACGATGAAAATCATCTCGAGCGGTCCGCATCCTCCCAGCGCCGAAACACGCTGCCCGATCGATGGATCGGCTCTCGACATCGTATGTTGATGAGACAACCATGAGATGCACGTCCCGTTGCGCGCCATCCGCGCCGCGCCTCGAGGCGCTGGAGCCGCGCGCCCTGCCCAGTACGGATCTGATTGGTCCGACGCCGGTGCCAACCTCCGACGTGGCGGATCGCCTCTTCGTACGGTTCGCCCCGGACACCCCGGATTCGGTGATCCAGGCCGATCTTGCGGCCGTCGGGGGGCGGGTCCTCCAGTCATATCCCGATGGCCCTGATCTGGTGACGGTGTCGTCGGGGGCCGCTCGCGCCGCCGCGGTGGGGCGGTTGGAGCGCGATCGCGCCGTGCTTTATGCCGAGCCCGACATCGCCGTGCAGGCCAAGGCGGCGGCGGTGTACCCCAACAACCCATACTTCGGCGTGGAGTGGGTGCTGAGCAATGCCAATGGGGTGTCCATCGACGCCCCCCAGGCCTGGGGCGTCACGACCGGCAATCCCGCGACGATCGTGGCCGTCCTCGACACCGGGATCGACCTGAGCAACCCCGCCTTCGCGGGGCGGATCTGGACCAATCCCGACCCCTCGGGCAGCGACGGCTACCCCGGCGACGTCCATGGCTGGAACTTCGTCTCGAACACCCCGGACGTCCAGGACGACGACGGCCACGGCACGCACGTGTCGGGGATCCTCGGGGCGACGGGCAACAACGGGTACGGCGTGGCCGGGGTCGACTGGAACGCCCAGATCATGCCGGTGAAGGTCCTCGATGCCTCCGGCAATGGCACGACCGACGAGGTGGTCTCCGGGATCTACTATGCCGTGGAGCACGGCGCCCGGGTGATCAACGCGAGCTGGGGGGGCGGCCCGTTCTCGCAGGCCTTGGATGACGCGATCCAATTCGCGGCGATCCATAACGTGGTGTTCGTGACCGCCGCGGGCAACGACGGCACCAATAGCGACAACGTCCCTTCCTATCCCGGGAGCTACCGACTCCCGAACGAGATCACCGTCGCCGCCGTCGATTCGTCGGGGAACCTGGCCAGCTTCTCCGATTACGGCCCGCACACCGTCGACCTGGCCGCGCCGGGGGTCGGCATCTGGAGCACGATCCCGGGCAGCTTCGCCGAGTACTCCGGGACCTCGATGGCGACCCCCTTCGTCTCGGGGGTCGTCTCGCTGCTGGCCGGCATCCATCCCGACTCGAGCGCCACGCAATTAGTCCAGCAGGTCCTGGCCACGACCAAGCCGCTCCCGGGCCTCTCCGGCAAGACGATCACCGGGGGCATGGTGGACGCCGCGCAGGCCGTGGGCGTCCCCGGGACCGGACTCGCCGTCGCCAACCCGACGAGTCCCACCCCGCACATCCCGCCCGCGACGACCCACGTCGTGGCCCACCATCCGGCCAAGCTGCCGGTCTCTCCCCCCAAGAAAAAGCCGGTGGTCAAGCCGGTAGTGCGCCACCCGGTGGTCATCCCCCACACCAAGCCGCTCCAGAGGCACTCGCAGGCAGCCCCATCCAGGGTCCCGGTCGCGTAGCTCGATGGGGCGAGCGGGCCCGCTCATCCGGAGTTCCTTATCTTCCGGGCCTCGGCCGCCGGGTCCCGCCTCAACGGCGAGACGATGCCGGAGAAGGTTTTCTTGCCGATCTCGACCCCACGCCGTCGCCGGATGGCCCCGGCGTGGGGGTTGACATCGCCCTCCTCTGTGTCGCACGATGCCCTTATCTTCGGACCCAAGCCGATCCGATCAGGGGCATCCACCATGGCACAGACCGTTGCGGCACGACCACCCACTCCGGTCATCCACCAGACCCGCCTGTTGATCAACAATGAATGGGTCGATCCGGTCGAGGGGGGGACGTTCGAGACGTATAATCCGGCCACGGGCGAAGTCATCGCGGAGGTCGCCGCGGGGAACGCCGCCGACATCGATCGCGCGGTCAAAGCCGCGCGCCGGGCGCTGGAATCCGGGCCCTGGAGCACGATGAACGCCGCCGACCGCGGGCGGCTCCTCTACGAGCTGGCCGGGCTCGTCGAGCGGAACGCCGAAGAGCTCGCCGCGCTCGAGTCGCTGAACGGCGGCAAGACGATCGGCGACGCGCGCGGCGATCTGCAATGGGTCGCCAACACGCTCCGCTACTACGCGGGCTGGGCCGACAAGATCGAGGGCCGGACCATCCCGGTCCGGGGCGACTTCCTCTCGTACACCCTGCGGCAGCCGGTCGGCGTGGTCGGCCAGATCATCCCCTGGAACTTCCCGCTCCTGATGCTCGCCTGGAAGTGGGGCCCGGCGCTGTCTTGCGGCAACACCGTCGTCATGAAGCCCGCCGAGCAGACCCCCCTGTCGGCGCTCCGGATGGGTGAGCTGGCCATCGAGGCGGGGTTCCCCGCCGGGGTGATCAACCTGATCAATGGCTTCGGCGAGACCGCCGGCGCCGCCCTCGTGGCACACCCCGACGTCGACAAGATCGCCTTCACTGGCCACGTCGACACGGCCAAGATCATCCAGCGCCAGGCGGCCGAGACGCTCAAGCGCGCGACCTTCGAGCTCGGCGGCAAGAGCCCGAACGTCATCTTCGCCGACGCCGACCTCGACGACGCCGTCACCGGCGCCTTCCACGCCATCTACTTCCACGGCGGCCAGTGCTGCACCGCCGGCAGCCGCCTCTTCGTCGAGCAGAAGGTCCACGACGTCTTCGTCGAGCGGCTCGTCGACAAGGCCAGGGCGCGCCGGCTCGGCGACCCCCTCGACCCCTCGACCGAGCAAGGACCCCAGGTCTCCCGGGAGCAGATGGACAAGATCCTCCACTACGTCGACCTCGGCAAGGCGCAGGGCGCCAAGCTCCTGACCGGCGGCGACCGTGTCGGCGATCGTGGCTTCTTCGTCGAGCCGACCATCTTCGACGACGTGAAGGATCACATGGCGATCGCCCGGGACGAGATCTTCGGCCCGGTCGTCAGCGTCCTGCCGTTCCAGAAGGTCGAGGAGGTGATCGAGCGCGCCAACAACACCTCGTACGGCCTGGCCGCCGCGATCTGGACCAAGGACATCGACAAGGCGCACCTCTTCGCCAGGAAGGTCAAGGCGGGCACCGTCTGGGTCAACTGCTACAACGTCGTCGACGCGAACACCCCCTTCGGCGGCTTCAAGATGTCGGGCCAGGGCCGCGAGAACGGCGAGGCGGCACTGGAGCACTACACCGAGCTGAAGACCGTCACGGTCAAGCTCAACGGCTGACCCGGCACGCGCCGTGCGGCCCGCTCGTGCACATTGCCCGACCCCCCCGACCGTCTGGTAGACCCGCGGGGTCCGCCGAGGCCCGCACAGCGAACCCTATGTGTGTGAAGCGTCGTTCGACTCATCTCATCCGATGAGCCTACAATTCATGAATCGTCGCCTCGCCGCGTTGATCCTGTTCCTGGCGGGAATGATCGTTGTGTCTGTCGAGGCCGAAGCGCCCGGGGGGAACGCGCGGCGTCCGATCGATGCCAGAGACGTCGCCCGGCTCCCCG
>JAFANO010000174.1 GCA_019232645.1 Planctomycetaceae bacterium
AAGAGCACGCCGCTCTGATTGAGGCTCAGGCCCATCGCGGCGGCGGTGATCGTGAACTGCTGCCGCCGGGCCTCGGGGAAGTCGATCGTCTGCTCCAGCCACGCCCAGAGCTGGGTGTTCTCGTGGCGCAGGGCCTGGACCTCAGCCAGGAGTTGCCGCCGCGTGGGTCCGCCGGCATGCTCGGCCTCGACGGCGGCTTGGACTTTCTGGGCGTGATCATACGCGGTCTGACGGCTACAGGCGGCGTGTTGGGCTTGGGCGGTCACCGCGCCAAAGCGTCCGCAGAGACAGGCCGCGGCATTGGCGATCCAGGTGGCAACAGGTATCTTGAGCATGGGGGATGGTCCGTCCTGAGTGTGGGTCGGGTAAGCAACCGCACACAGGAGGTCCATCCCCCGCGTTGTCAAGAGGGTGCCGACTTTGCGGCTTCAACTGTCAAGTCGCGTTCACCATGATGTTCATTAAGGTTTGGGACGGTGCCGGCTTCTGGTGAATCTCGATCGTGCAAGTTATTTTAAAGCGGGAATTTGCGGAAAAATTGAGGAAGTCGAGCCTCGTCTTTTGACTCGCTCGCTCGCGCCACGGAGGCCGCCCGGCCCGGACTCGCCTCGCCGAAGCCGCATCGGGAGTTCCCTCACCCCCGACTTCCACCTGGAGGGAGTTTTTCGTAGGATGCGTGAACGGCATTGATGCGTTGTGGTGACGGACGAGGATGCGTTTCACGCACTCGACAAGAGACCCCTCATCTGAGCGTCGAGCCGCCACGACGAAAGAGGCCGATACCCGTCCTGGATCGCCTCTCAGTTGCCGATCCGGGCCTCGGCGGCGTTCAGCGAGGAGACCAGCTTCATGAGCGCCTGGCTCTCGAGCTGGCGGACGCGCTCGCGGGTCAGGCCGAGGTTCTCGCCCACCTCGCGGAGCGTCATGGGGACGAACGGGGCGAGCCCGAACCGCATCCGGATGACAGTGGCCTCGCGCTCCTCGAGCTGGCCGAGCCGCTTGAAGATCCGGTCGAGGTCGTCGGCCTCGATCAGGAGGTCGTCAGGGGTCCGGCTGCGCTCATCGGTCAGCACGTTGTCCAGCACCACGCCGTCCTCGTCGGATCCCTCGGCGTGCGGCGTCAGGTTGTTCACCTGGATCGCCTTGGCGACGATGCCCACCTTCTTCTTCGTGAGCCGGAGCGCCTTGCCCACCTCGTCGAGCGTCGGCGGCCGGCCCAGGCGCTCGGTCAGTCCGGTGGTCACCCGCTTCCACTTCGCGAGCAGATTGATCATGTACGCCGGCAGGCGGATCGGCTTGCCGTTGTTCATCACGGCGCGGCGGATCGACTGCTTGATCCAATAGCTGGCGTACGTGCTGAACCGAGTGTCCATCATGCCGTCGAACCCCTCCACCGCCCGCATCAGCCCGAGGTTCCCCTCCTCGATCAGGTCCTCGAGGCAGAGGCCCTTGCCGAGGTAGCCCCGCGCGATGTTGACCACCAGGCGGAGGTTGGCCTTGACCATGTGGTCGCGGGCGCACGGGTCGCCCAGGGCCACCCGCGCGGCCAGCGAGCGCTCCTCCTCGGCCGAGAGCAACGGCGTGTTGTTGATGTCGTGCAGATAGATCTGGAGGGGCGAATGGGCGTTCAATTCTCGGCGAGACGCGCGAGGATTCATGGCGGGCGCTCCTGAGATGCGACGTCGGAATTCTGTCGGGCATCGTCGCGAGCCGCAAGCGGCCCCCCGCCCCCACCGTCCTCTCCCAGATGGCTGACCCGGGGGCGGGCCGCCCGCTTCGGGCCCGAATTCCGACGAATCCAAACTAGGACGGCTTCGTCGGCCCGTCAATTGCTTAATAAGGAAAACAGCTTTGTCGCTCGGAAACGGGGCCCGTAACGGGGCCCGTCCGAGTCAAATAATATATTATAATATATAAATATTTTATATAGACAGCAATTGGATGGAAGCTCATCCAGGGCTGGGACTTAGCGGAGAGTCCGCCCAGGGCCTCGTGGGCCTCCAGGATGCGACTCCTCAAGGAAAGACCGGTGAGTAAGGCTTAAGGAGTTACCCAGTAATGGACATAAGCAGCCTATCGC
>JAFANO010000066.1 GCA_019232645.1 Planctomycetaceae bacterium
GCGAGTCGACAAGACCCCGGCGCAGGTCCTGCTCGCATGGGCCATCCAGCGCGGGACGGCCCTCCTGACCACCTCGAAGACCCCCAGCCGGATCAAGGAGAACTTTGAAGTCTCCACCCTTCCAGAAGAGGCCGTGCGGGAGATTACCGAAGGAATCAAGTCGCGGGTCAGATTTAATTCCGTTGTGGAGACCGGTGTTCCCGGGTTCATTCCGAGAGGGTAGGGAGGTCGGGGGCGTGGGTCTACCCAAGTGTTGACGCGAAATCCACAAGATGCGCGCACGACGCAGGGATTCTACGGAGGAAGACTCTAAGAGGAGATAAGGACGATGGTACGAGTCGCCCTGATCACGGGGGCCAGCCGGGGGATCGGTGCGGCAACTGCATTGGTACTGGCCGAACACGGGTACCGGGTGGTCGTCAATTACCGCTCCAGTGCACCGGAGGCCGAGGAGGTGGTGGCGACCATCGCCGCGGCCGGCGGCGAGGCCGTGGCGGTCAAGGCCGACGTCACCGTGCCCGGCGACGTCACCGCCATGGTCGGGCAAATCGATCAGCGGTGGGGTGGGACGGACGTGCTCGTGCACAATGCGATGACGCCGTTTGCCATCACCTCGTTCGCCGAGCTGAGCTGGGAGCAGCTCGGCAGCAAGCTGGACAGCGAGCTGCGTGCCGCGTTCCTGATAACGAAGGCCGTTGTGCCGGGAATGGTCTCGCGCGGATACGGTCGGCTGATCTATCTGAGTACCGGGCTGTCGCGCCGTCCGCGTGAAGGGATGATCACGCTGGGCACCGCCAAGGCGGCCCTGGACCAGTTCGTGCGGTACGTCGCCTCGGAGCTGGCACCGCATGGGATCACCGCCAACCTCGTCGCACCGGCCACGGTGGAGGGAACCCAGGTGACCGAGCAATTCACAGCCGAGCGGCTGCGTGAGCTCGCCGCGGCCGCGCCGATGCGACGGCTGGTCCGTCCCGACGATGTCGCCAAGGCGGTGGCGTTCCTGGCGAGTGAGGATTCCGGTTGCACCACCGGCCACTACCTTCCGGTCAACGGGGGCCTTGCGATGGACTGAACGCGGCGAGCGTGCTGTCCGAGATTGGGAGAAAGGCTATTCCGCCGATGCATACGATCGATCTGACCTACGTCGGGCGTGGTATCCACGAAGAACTGATCGCGTATGTGGCCGATCAGGAGGGATATTTCGAGGATGAAGGTGTCCACGTCGCCGTCCGCGACGGAATCAGGTGGGAGACCGAGCGCCTGCGCGGTGGCGCGACTATCGGTTTGGGCCGGGCCTTGTTGTCGCGGCTGACCGACGGCATCCAATGGAATGTGCTGGCCGTGAACACCCATCGTCCGCTGTTCTGGTTCCTGGGGCGCGGCGAGGTGAAATCCATGGATGATCTTCGCGGGCGCCGGCTGGCGGTCCACCCACCCCGCACCGCACCCGGCTGTTTCGCGCGGATCACGCTGCGCAGGCACGGTCTCGACCCCGACCGCGACCTGCAGTGCGTCGTACGGGCCCCGGGTGACTACCAGAGGGATCTGCGGGGCCTTCGCGACGGTTCGATCGATGCGGCCTACGTGGGCAGCACGTTAGCGCCCGAACAGGTCGCCAGCGAGGAGGGCTTTTCGGTCCTGTCCTGGGTCGGTGACCACTTCCAGATCCCCACCGTAGGGATCGCGGTGGACCCCACTCGTATCCCGCTCGACAACCCAGCGCTGCAGGCGCTGGTGCGGGCCAACCAGCGAGCCCTTCTCACGATCGCCGAACGACCCCAGTTGGCCATCGATTACATCGCCTCGTTCCTCGACCGGCTGACCCGTGATGAAGTTCAGCGGTACTACGAGCGCTACATCGGCCCATACTTCACCTCCGACGGTCGGGTCGACCTCAAGGTCGCCCGGCACGCGGTGGACGCGGTCGCCACCGAACTCGGCGTCGCCGCGGCATCCGTTGACCAGATGTACCAGGCCGCCCTGTGACCGCTGCCGCGACGACCCAACACTCATCTGCATAACAAGAAAGCCCTCCGACACGAACGCCGGAGGGCTTTCAAACTGACTTAGATCGGGGCGACTGGATTTGAACCATGTCAGCAGCCGTCCCTCCCCACTCTGCTGCGTGCCACCGCGTTTTTGCGCGCGTCGGTCCGACACGCCGAAGCACCCACCGGGGTTGCTTCTGGTCCTATGTCGGCTGAATCGGCTCTCACGCGGCCGCACCCTGTTCGCCGCTGAACGACTGTCACCCTCGGCCCGTGAACGCGTACCCCAGCTTGGCACCACGCTCGCAGAGGATGCCGGCCTCGCCCTACCCGAAGACCAGGCGCAACCGCTTCTTGCCCAGCCACGGGACCACGCTGTCCGTCTTATCGAACCCGGCGGCCAGGAGCAACGGGTTGTGCGCCCGCTTCTGGAACTTCACCACGACCTCCCCCTCGGTAATCGTGATCCCCGCCGTGGCGTCGATGAAGTCGCGAAACAGGTGACGAGACTTGGCCGACTCGTAACCATTGCCGACTCGCACGGCCAGCAGGCGATACAGGCTGCTCGCCATCAGTGTCAGTTGCAGGTCGCAGTTGATCTTCAGCGCCACCACCGAGGAGAGCGCATCCATGTGGAAGAAGTCGATCCCGTCCTCGATGTTGTTCTCGATCAGCATCCGCTGGGCGTAGCGGCCGATCAGTTGAGCAGCGGACCGCGTCAGTTGGTTGGTCAACAACAGGGTTGGTTCCTCATGACCCAGATCGGCGATGGTCAACTGCCGGAGCGGGCCATCGTAATCCTTCAAAGTGATCCGCCGGTCCAGGACGCGCGGAGTCTTGTACGCGCGGGAGGTGCTCTCCAACTCCACCCGTCGCCAAGCCGATGCCGGCGTCTGGGCGATTTCGCCGAGCAATTTCTTGGACCGTCGCCGCAAGGTGATGAACTGGATCCCCTTACGGTTCAACCGGTCCAGGTTGGCGTAGGTCGTCAGCTTGGAGTCGAAGATGAGCTCCTCGGGCAGGCGGCCGGTCCGCTGCTTCCAGAACTCGACGAAGCGAAGGACCTCGTCGTTCTGCTGGTCCTTGCGCAGCTCCCCGTTGGCGTAGCAGAAGACCCGCGTGTCGGCATCTTGAGCCAGGAACGCCAGCATCCCCTTCTGCCGCCGGCTCCGCTTGGAGACGTAATGCTTCTCGACCAAGGCGTCGTCACCGTGGTAGGGGATCGTGTGGAAGTCGAGGTCGAACGACGTCCCCCATTTTAGGCCCAGGCGGCTGACCGTGTCGAACCAGTCGCGCATCAGCTTGGGATAGCAGGCCGGCGCGACGCGACAACTGTATTCGGTCAAGAACGACCGCTTGGGGACCACGTTCAACCCGGCGAAAAGGGCCAGCCCCTCGTCGAGCACGGCGCTCATGACGTGGCTGTGGCGCGCGTTGCCGAACAGCTTCAGGGCCAGCAACGACCGCATGGCGCAGGCGGCAGGGACCATCTTCGAGCCGGGGAAGCCGCTCCGGGTCAGCAACTTGGGCAGGTCGGCCGAGACGATCCAGGGGAGGAACAAGAAGAGGCCGCCGAACTTGGTGCGGAAGTGGCGCGGCGTCAGGTCGAGCTGGCGGACGTCCGCCACATCGGCGACGAGGGGGCGCGGTTGGTCCGGCCGCTCGTCATCACCGCGGCGCGGCAACTTGGCGAACCCCTCCTCCTTCAAGAGGACGGCGATCGCCGCCGGGCTGAGGGATTCACCGTCGCGCGCCAGGGCACGGCTGATGTCGTGGACGGAGAGGTTCTGCTTGCGGAGCGAGATCACCTGCTCCCGCAGCCGCTTTTGTTTGCCAGGGGGCCGTCCTTCGCGTATGGTCGAGACGAAGAAGTCACGGTCGGGTTGCTTGCGGAATTGATGGACGAGGACTCGGAAGCTTCCGGGCGTGTATCCGAATCGGGCTGCCGCCTCGGCCGAGGGGATCTGGTCGACGAAAAAGGCCCGGAGGGCTTCGTATTGCCGATGCTTGGAGTTGGCGGGCTCCAGGAAGCAGCGTGCGAGGGTTAGGCGGTCAGTGGAATTATCGGCCATGTTGCCACGGGGTCATCCTGACTTGCTGGCGTTTGTTGATGGGTGTCGAGGAGGCCGCAAACCCCATGAAATCCAGGGCGAAACGGCTCTTGCTCACCGCATCAGCATACATCCTTGGTAACGGAAAGGGCCGTGGCTAACGTAACTATCATTCTTGGCGGTGGGTAACAAGCCCAATCGTGAAAGAGGCGGAAAAACCGAGGGATTCCGGTTCAAGCACCGGCTGTTTTGTTAGCCGGTTTTGCCTCCGTGGGAATCCAGGCTAGTGTCAAGTCGAAACTCCTCCCGGAGCTCGGTCGGCGCGAGGAATCCCTGATTCTGATCGGCCCCTCTGTGCACGGTGCCGGTCAATGCAAGGGCGTCTCGTTTCTCCAGCCGGTACGCGTCTGGAAGAGAGTTGCAGGCATTCTCCCACG
>JAFANO010000072.1 GCA_019232645.1 Planctomycetaceae bacterium
ATCGAGAGGACCCTCCTCGATTGCTCGAGACGTGCCTACAGGATGGGCGTTGCCTCACCGATGATCATCGGTGAGGCAACGCCCATCCTGTAGGCACGTCTCGAGCAATCGAGGAGGGTCCTCTCGATCTCCCAGGGGGCCCTCACCTTCCCACGCCGAAAGGGTGCGCGAGGTTGAGCCTCCGATCCTTGGCCCCGGAACGCGTCGCGACCGATCGAGCCTACCGGGGTCCGAAAAGCCTCTCGATCGCGTAGTTTCGGAATTCTCTGACCTCAAAATCCGTGCTCCGCACGCTCGCGCGATCCCGAGGACGGCTAAACTAGAGGATTGATTGATCCCCGGGAAGACTGCGTCCGTGATTCGTCGCACCTGCCCCGACCAGGACGTCGGAAGGGGTCCATCAGGTGCGGTCAAACCCGTCTCCGGTCCTGGGTACGATGAGTCCGTCTCGCCCGTGCTGCCCCCCGCCGATTTTTTCGAGGATTGCGCGCGGATTTTACTTGCGGACGGGCGTACACTAGAGATACAAAAAGACAGTACTTACGGGAGACTGTCCATGGCATCCGTTGGCGAACGAAAGATGACAGATTCCCCAGAGATTCGAACCTCCCCGAGGCGCCCTGGGATGGAGATCCCTCGCGCCTTCAGCACCGAGGGGGTCAGCCCATTCGACCTGGTGGACTGGGACTTACGGACGGCGGAGATCAAGGACGAGCGCGGTCGGGTCATCTTCCGGCAGACCGATTGCGAGATCCCTAGGGCCTGGAGCCAGCTCGCCACGAACGTCGTGGCCAGCAAGTACTTCTACGGCGAGCTGAGCTCGCCCGAGCGGGAGACGAGCGTCCGGCAACTGATCCACCGCGTCACCCGGACCATCGCCGACTGGGGCCGGGATGACGGCTACTTCGCCTCGGACGAGGACGCCGAGCGGTTCTATGACGAGCTGACGGCCCTGTGCCTCAACCAGTTCGGCGCGTTCAACTCCCCGGTCTGGTTCAACGTCGGCCTCTATCACTGCTCCGGCCTGGTCGGCACGGCCAACAACTGGCGCTGGGACGACGAGACGCGATCGGTGGTCAAGGCGGAGAGCGCCTACCAGTATCCCCAGGGCTCGGCCTGCTTCATCCAGAGCGTCGCGGACGACATGCAGGACATCATGCGCCTGGCGACCTCGGAGGCGATGCTCTTCAAATACGGCTCGGGGACCGGCACCGACCTCTCGACCCTGCGGTCGAGCCAGGAGAGGCTCGCCGGCGGCGGCCGTCCCTCCGGGCCGGTCAGCTTCATGCGGGTCTACGACGCGATCGCCAGCGTGGTCAAGTCGGGAGGCAAGACCCGCCGGGCGGCCAAGATGCAGACGCTCAAGTGCTGGCACCCCGACATCCTCGAGTTCATCGAGTGCAAGGCCAAGGAGGAGAAGAAGGCGCAGGCCCTGATCCAGGCGGGGTACGAGGCCAACTTCAACGGCGCGGCCTACAGCTCGGTCATGTTCCAGAACTCGAACCTCTCGGTACGGGTGACGGACGCCTTCCTCCGCGCCGTCGAGAGGGGAGACGACTGGACCACCCACGCCGTCACCACCGGCCGCCCCATGCAGACCCACCCGGCCCGGATGCTGATGGACAAGGTCGCCGAGGGGACCTGGCTCTGCGGCGATCCCGGCCTCCAGTACGAAGACACCATCCAGCGCTGGCATACCTGCCCGAACACCGCGCCCATCAACAGCAGTAATCCTTGTAGCGAATACATGTTTATAGACGATTCCGCCTGCAACCTCGCGTCGCTCAACCTGATGAAGTTCCGCCGCGAGGACGGGACGTTCGACGCGAAGGGGTTCCGCGCGGCCTGCCGGATCTTCATCACGGCGCAGGAGATCCTGGTCGACCACGCGAGCTATCCGACGGATCGGATCGCCCTCAATAGCCACAAGTTCCGCCCCCTGGGCCTGGGCTACGCCAACCTCGGCAGCCTGATCATGGCGTCGGGCCTGCCCTACGACTCGGACCAGGGGCGCGGACTCGCGGGGGCCATCACCGCGATCATGCACGGACAGGCCTACCTCACCAGCTCCGAGCATGCGGGCCACCTCGGCCCGTTCGAGGGCTTCGCGCTGAACCGCGAGCCGATGCTCCGGGTGATGGAGATGCACCGCGACGCCGTCGAGGGGATCGACCGCTCGGTGTCCCCCGAGCTCCTGGCCGAGGCGCGTGACGTCTGGGACTCCTGCGTCGAGTCGGGCCGCCGGCACGGGTTCCGGAACAGCCAGGTGACCGTCCTCGCCCCGACGGGCACGATCGCCTTCATGATGGATTGCGACACGACGGGGATCGAGCCCGACATCGCGCTGGTCAAGTACAAGCAGCTGGCGGGCGGCGGGATGCTCAAGATCGTCAACCGGACCGTGCCGATGGCCCTTCGGAAGCTCGGCTATGACGAGCCGGCGATCCGGGGCATCCTCGACGCCATCGACGCGCACGACTCGATCGAAGGGGCGACTGGCCTCCTTGACGAGCATCTGTCGGTCTTCGACTGCGCGTTCGCCCCGCCGCAAGGGGGGCGGAGCATCCAGCTCCTGGGACATCTCCGGATGATGGCGGCCGTGCAGCCATTCCTCTCTGGCGCGATCTCCAAGACCTGCAATGTCCCGAAGGAGGCCACCGTGGGGGACATCCGCGCGGCCTACCTGGAGGGCTGGAAGCTGGGCCTCAAGGCGCTGGCCATCTACCGCGACGGCTCCAAGGGAAGCCAGCCGGTCAGCACTTCGGCGGAGGGACTCAAGGAGGGACGAGAGACGAGGGGCGAGGGGCGAGGGACGAGGGGCGAGGGACGAGGGAGTAGGGACGAGGGAGTAGGGACGAGGGGCGAGGGACGAGAGGATACTTCCGCTTCCCAACTCTCCCCTCACCCCACGCCTCACGCCCCTACTCCCGAGCCGCGACGGGAACGGCTGCCCTACACCCGACGGAGCCTTACCCACAAGTTCAATATCCAGGGTCACGAGGGCTACGTAACCGTCGGTTTCTACCCCGACGGGCGGCCGGGCGAAGTGTTCATCACGATGGCCAAGGAAGGCTCGACGATTGGCGGCCTGATGGACGTCCTGGGGACGTCGATCTCGATCGGCCTGCAATACGGCGTGCCGCTCGAAGTCTTCGTCAACAAGTTCGCACATAGCCGGTTCGAGCCAGCGGGGTTCACCCAGAACCCCGATATCCCGATCGCCAAGAGCGTGGCGGATTACATCTTCCGCTGGCTCGGTATGGAGTTCATCCCCGGCTACCGCGAGGCCAACGCCCCCCAGCGGCCCGTCTCGGATGAGGGCCAAGGGATCAGGGACGTGGGGCGAGAAGATGCTTCTCCAGCCCCACTCGCCCCTCATCCCACGCCCCACGCCCCTACTGTTAAGGTGAACGGACACCGCTGCGCTACCATTGCCGACCTGGAGCACGCCGAGGCCATCCGGGACGTGCACCACGCGAACCCCTCGCCTCGGTCCGTCTTGTCACCCCTCGAGCATGGCCTCGAGGGGCAGGAGAAGCAATTCGCCCATTTCCAGAGCGATGCCCCGGCTTGCGATTACTGCGGAGCGCTGACCGTACGGTGCGGCACCTGCTATCGCTGTTTCAACTGCGGTAATAGTATGGGTTGCTCGTAGGGATCCCGCCTTGTGGATCCACGACCCTCAATCGCGCTTGAGGGTCTCATCTTCGCGAGAGGCTCTTCGCCAAGGCCGGTCGCTAGCCCATGTTTGGGGTGGCCCGCTGTAACTCTTTGCGGGGCAAGGGCTGGATTTTCGATTACTGGAAGTTAGAGCCTATCCGGTCGGAGAAAGCCGGGTAGAGTGCGTCGAATCCGCGAAGACGCACCACACCGGGGTAGCGGCAGCAACCGAGCAAAAACCTACGATAAGGGAACACGATTCGGGAGGCTTACCGCAGGATTTCGGGCCGGAATGGTTGGCTGGACCCCTTCATTGCGGAGAATGATGACGGAGAATGCAAATTCTCCGTAATGAATGGCCCGCTAACGCGGGGGTCAACATTGCGGAGAATACCGCATCCCCCTCAACCCTGGGATGACGGGACGCGGCCCGCAGGCCGAATGTCGGGCGAGTCCTGCCGGCGCGCCCGGGGGACCGCATTGCGCAGAATACGCTACCGTAGGTTTTCGCACGGTTGCTGCCGCTACCTCATCATGAAAGCGGGAACGTCCGCATGACCATCTTGGCAATCTCGATGTAAATCGGGATGCCGATCGTCACGTTGTACGAGAAC
>JAFANO010000215.1 GCA_019232645.1 Planctomycetaceae bacterium
CGTGCTGCTGGACGAGATCGAGAAGGCGCACCGCGACGTCTTCAACGTGCTCTTGCAGGTCCTCGACGACGGCCGGCTGACCGACGGCCAGGGCCGCACCGTCGACTTCCGCAACGCGGTCATCATCATGACGTCGAACCTCGGCAGTCAGGAGATCGCCCGGCTGGCCGGCGCCGGCGGCGATGAGGGCCGCCTCCGACGCGCGGTGATGGAGGTCCTGAGGGCGGAGTTCCTGCCGGAGTTCCTGAACCGGATCGACGAGACGATCATCTTCCACCCCCTGGGAAGGGAGGAGCTGGGCCAGATCGTCGACATCCAGATCCGCCGGCTCCGGGCGCAGCTGGCCGAGGCGGAACTGACGTTCCTCATCACCGACGCGGCCAAGGAGCGGTTGGCCGAGGAGGGGTTCGACCCGGTGTACGGGTCCCGGCCACTGAAGCGGATCATCCAACAACGGCTGGCCAACCCCCTGGCGACCGCACTGCTGGAGGGCCGGATCAACGCGGGTGACTCCGTCTCGATCGACTGGGACGGCCACCAGTTCACCTTCACCCCGACCCATGCCGAGGCCGTCCCGACCTGACGGTGCACGTCTCTGATCGGGCCGCCGTGGTCGCTCATTCGTAACCGAGATCGGCCAGGCGTTGGTTGATGATCGCCTGTTCCTCGGGGGTGTACTCGAAGGGCGCGTGGTGAGGGCCGACAACGGCCGTCGAGCCCGGATCCTGCCGGTTGGTCGGCAGGTCGGCGAGGCAGGCGAGGGGTTTGCCTTCGACGTGTCCCGGGATGGGCTGGCCCAGGAGCTTGAGGATCGTGGGGGTGACGTCGGGCAGGTCGGCCGTGAGGGTCCGGCCGGGGGTGATCCCGGCCCCGGCAAGGGCGATCACCCCCTCGGGCCGGTGCGTGCCGGGCAGGTTGGGGTCGGCCTCGACCCAGCCCTGGCCGCGCGTGAGCTTGGTCCGGACCCAGTACGACGCGTCGGGCAAGGCGATCAGGTCGGGGTAGCCCTCGCGCGCGGGGTCGACGTTGTAGGCGTCGGCGGTCGCGACGATCCGGGGGAACAGCGGCGTGTTGGTCTCGGGATGCCGGGCCTCGGCCAGCGCGGCGGATGCTTCGGCGCGGGTCTCGTCGATCTGGCGCGGGGTCGTCAATGGCGCGCCGGCGCGTCGCGCCGAAGAGTTCAGGTAAATCATCGCCGCCGTGTCCTGGTGCGGGGCGAAGGCGCGCGTCCGCTTCCAGTCGAACGGGAACTGCGCGGCGACCGACGCGTCGAACGACGCCCGGCGGGCATGGGGGTCGTCGTGCTTGGCGCCCCAGAGCCGGAAGTGGTCCTTCGCCTGCTTGACCCGACGGCGCAGGCGGCCGTGGATCCCGGGCACGGCGGCGACCCCGGCCTCGATCAGGATCCGGTTCACGTGGATCCGGCCCAGGCAGGGCCCGAACCCGTGATCGCTGACGACCAGGACGCCCGCCCCGCGACGCTCCGCCAGCTCGGCCAGGAGGCCGACGGCGACGTCGAGCCCCCGGATCACCTCGGCCGCCGCGGCGTTCCACCGCGGCCGGTCGATGCCGGTCTCGTCCACGTTCAGGAAGGGCCAGCAGCGGTGCTGGAACGGGTCGAGGTTCTGGAACTGGACCATCAGCGCCGACCAGTCGGGGACCATCCGGTCGGCGAGCAGGCCCCCCCCGGCGCGGCCCCGGAAGCTCTCGGCGGTCAGCCGGGCGTTCTCGGCCAGCTCGTCGAGCGACTGTGGGGCGCGCTTCCAGAAGTAGCGGAGGCTGTAGTTCGGCACCTCGGCGCGGAGCCGCTCGGCGAACCCGGGCGCACCCGAGAGCGCCGCGTCCAGGTGGGGGGCGTCCATGCCTGAGATGACCACGCCCCGGACCTTCAGCGGCGGGTAGGTCGCCGGCAGGTTCAAGCTGACCACCGACCGGCCGGCCTGCGAGAGCAGGTGCCAGAAGGTCGGCACCCGGACCCGCGACGAGTTGTTGACCTTCATCTGGTCGGCCGCCGCGTCGAAGTAGCGATGGTCGAAGACGCCGTGTCGCACCGGCCCGCAGCCGGTCATGATCGTCGTCCAGGCAGCCGAGGTCACCGGCGGGATGATCGAGCGCAAGGTGCCGTAGGCCGAACGCTTCAGCAGGGCGTCGAGGTTCGGCATCAGGCCGCGCCGACGCATCGGGTCGAGCACGGTCCACGTCGCGCCGTCGAGCCCGAGGATGACCAGACGTTCGAGTGTCGGCATGGTGCGGCCTCTGCTTTCAAGGGAAGGGGATGAAGGAAAGATTGGGGACAAAGCGCTCTCATATGCATTTCGGATCTTTTGTGCACTTATCCCTATATCACATTTGAGATTTCAAATTTCACATTTGAGATTTCAAATTTCAAATCGGCAGACCGGTGCACAAAATTCCTGGGACCCGTATCACCCCGGCCCACTCATCGCGAGGGGGAGGGAGTGTTCTCGAGATATTTCGCTCTCATCTCCCCCTCATCCCGGCCCTCTCCCGGAATGAGCGGGAGTGTTCTTTCTCCGGCTCCCTCCGGGAGAGGGCCGGGGTGAGGACGCATCGGGGACACCTATTGAAGTGAGGGACGCCCGTCCTCAGCCCGCGTTGGCCAGCGGTGCGTCGACATCCATGAAGAAGTTGGCGCGGTAATAGGCCGCGATCTGCTTCCGCTCCCCCTTCGAGCGATAGACTTGCGCGAGCCCCCGGCGGACCTTCTTGGCGAGGGGCAGGCCGGCCTCGGCCTGTCGGAGCCAGGCATGGTAGGCGTCGACCAGGGAGGTGGCCTTGCCGGCGAAATCGGCGGGGGCGGGGTCCGTAAAGCCCAGGGCCATGACCGAGTGTGGGAACGCATGATAGCCCTGATAGCCCGTCAAGCGGGCGGCGTAGGGGGCCATCATCCGGCGCAGGCAGTTGGGGGTCATGCGCCAGTAGTCGTCGGGGTAGCCGTGGATCCGGAAGTTCAGGGGGGACGTGATCACGAACAGGCCGCCCGGCTTGAGGATGCGGTAGACCTCGTCGAAGGCGCGGCGGACCTCGAAGACGTGCTCGAACGTCTCGATGCAGAGGACCGTCCCGGCCGTCTCGTCGTCGAGGCAGATCGCGGTGACGTCCTCGACGCGATCGACCCCCGGCCCGGGTCGCATGTCACAGCCGACGTAGGTCTTGCCGGGGAAGAGCCCGCGCAGGTCGGCGTAGTCGACCTGCCCTTCGACCTGGTACGAGCCGAACTCAAGGACCGGGCCGGGACAGTCGAACGTCTCGGCCACGAGGCGGCAGAACGCCTTGTTATGATCGCGCATCGAGGGTCGCTCCTCCTTGAGCGTGACGGGTCGGTCCCGGAGGCTAATCCGGGCGACGCGGAATCTAAGGCAACTCGCGGGGCCGGTCAAGCCGAATCGGCCCCGAGGCCAGGGCCGTTTCATTCTCAGTTTGGGGTTGACAGGACTTCGAGTGACTTCTCGGGGTGGCATACGTAGTGTCGCGTTGCGGCCGCGGCGTTGTTGTGTCCCAAACGCTTGAACAAGAAAATGACAATGTTCCTCAAGGCCGCCATCACCTCCGCGGCCGATCCGTTTCTGATCCGGCTGGCGTCTTCGCGGAGTGTCCCGTCACGCACCCCGTGCAGGCCGCTCTCGATCCCCCAGTGGCCGCGGGTCAGCCCCAGCAACGCTTTCGCTCCGGCCCGCTCGCGCGGCAAGCTCGTGATCCCCAGCACCACCTCGGTCTCGACCTTCTCACCCGTCTTGCGCACCCGCCTCAGGCGGAAGACCTGCGCACACCCCGGCCAGTCCGAGCCCAGGTATTCGGCCAGCGACGACGTCACCTCGATCGAGCGCGTCTCGATCCGACCATGCCCCTTGTCGACCTCACAGGCGCGCTCGATTTCGGCCGCGCGCCGCGCGGTCTGGAGGGGGGGAAAAGCCGGCCTCGGGCTCGGCAAAAACGGCCGCGATGTCCTTGGAGAGCGTCGGTTGGTTCTCTTTTACAGGCAAGACGTAATCGCCTCCCCCTTCGAGCACCGCCGCGCACACATCGCGGTGCGTGAACAGAGCGTCGCCGGTGAGGACCTTGCCCTGGACCGGCAGTACACCCAGCAGTTCCAGCGCGGCCTTGTGCTCGTTGGTCTTGGCATCCACCCGAAGTTGGGCCAAGACCGCTTTGACGTCCGGGGCGTAGGCGGATACCAAGTGGACCCCGGGCGTGTCGCCGTCGCGACTGCCCCGTGCGGTCTTGCCGTCGATGGAGATATGTGGGGCGTCGCCCGGCCCGAGCCGTACCTGGATCCACTGGCCCACGCGCGCCTCGAAGTCGGCGACGTCGATCCGGCGGAAGACCCGCGAGTAAGTCGCCTTGCAGAGGCCCCACCGGGTAGTGAACCCCAGGTGTTGCAGGAACTCCCAGCCCCGCTCCTTGCCGTATTGGACGATTGCCTCATAGCTCGTCATCCCCGCGAGCATGGCGACCACGGCCAGGCCGAGCAGCGCGGGGAGCGGGTGCCGCTTGCCCCGGGCGCGACGCGGATCATGAATACCTTCAAGGAGTTCCATCAACGAAATGCGGGCTTCCATGCCTGAGTCCTTATCTGAGACCCCTCCGGTGCCATTGACCACAGGACATGGGTATAAGAATTGTCGCGCGCTGAAGCTAGATCAAAAGGAAACCGCCCTGGCCCCGAGGCCGAGGGCCGTGGGGTGCGGGCCGGGATGTCGCGGCCTCGTCACTTCCCGGCGACGGCCAGCGTCGGGACGTCGATGTGCTCGCGCGCGGCCCAGCGCGTGCCGTCGCGCTCGACGCGGTGATAGAGCGTGTCGCGCTCGACCGGGATCCGGCCCGCCTCGCCGATCAGGCGGCGGATCTCGGCGACGGTCACCTCTTGCGGAGTCTCGGCGCCGGCCTCGTGGTAGATCTTTTCGTGGACGACGGTGCCGTCGATGTCGTCGGCGCCGAACGACAGCGCAACCTGCGCCGTCTTGATGCCCAGCATCACCCAGTAGGCCTTGATGTGTGGGAAGTTGTCGAGCATCAGCCGGCTGATGGCCATGGTCTTCAGGTCCATCACGCCGGACGGCTTGGGGAGGTCGTCCATCCGCGAGTTGTCGGGGTGGAACGCCAGGGGGATGAAGGTCTGGAACCCGCCGGTCTCGTCCTGGAGCTCGCGGAGCCGGATCAGGTGGTCGATCCGGTGCTCGGGCCGCTCGATGTGGCCGTAGAGCATCGTCGCGTTCGAGTGCAGGCCGAGCCGGTGCGCGGTCCGGTGGACGTCGAGCCAGGCCTCGGTCGACGCCTTGGCGCCGCAGACCTGGTCGCGGACCTCGGGGTGGAAGATCTCGGCCCCACCGCCCGGCAGGCTCCCCAGCCCGGCGTCGACCAGCCGCCGAAGGATCTCGCGGGTCGGCTGGCGCTCGATCTTGGAGAACCACTCGATCTCGACGGCGGTGTAGGCCTTGACGTGGATCTCGGGCGCGGCCTCCTTCACCCAGCGGACCACGTCCACGTAATACTGGAACGGCAGCTTGTGATGGAGCCCGCCGACGATGTGCAGCTCGGTCGCCCCCCGGCCATGCGCCTGCGCGGCCCGCTCCTTGATCTGGGCCTCGTCCATCGTGTAGGCGCGGGGGTCGTTCAGGTCGGCGCGGAAGGCGCAGAAGTCACACTTGTAGACACAGACGTTCGTCGGGTTGATATGCGTGTTGACGTTGTAATAGCCGAAGTTGCCGTTGTATCTCTCGCGGACCAGGTTGGCCATCTCGCCGAGCGCGAACAGGTCGTTCGACTCCTCCAGCGCGACGCCGTCCTCGAAACTGATCCGCTGCCCGGCCTCGACCTTCTCGCGGATCGCCTTGACGCGGGACGCTTCGGTCGCCATGAGGTGAACTACCTTTCAGGATCCCTAAAGGGTTGCGAACACGTGTCTCGGGGGCTGGCCCGGCCCCAGGGCAGGACGTCCGCCTGGTTACGGAAATTTTAGTCAATATTGAAGGCATATCAATCGCGATCAGCGGCCATCCCAGTCCAGTCCGGTCAGACCAGGAGGTCGGCGACGCCGAAGGCGAGCAGGCCCATGCTGATGGCGATGTTGACCTGGAAGAAGGCGACGTTGACGCGCGTCAGGTCGTCGGGCCGGACCAAGGCGTGCTCGAAGGCCAGCAGCGCGGCCGCGGCGGCGACGCCGGCGAAGTAGACACGGCCGAGCGGGTAGGAAAGGCCCAGGGCGACCAGGGTCACGATCATCAGGGCGTGGCAGGCCGCCGCCAGCCGCAGGGCGGCCCGGACACCGAGCCGTCCGGGGATGCTGTACAAGCCGTGGGCGCGGTCGAAGGCGACGTCCTGGCAGGCATAGATGATGTCGAACCCCGAGACCCAGAACAGGACTGCCAGGCCGAGCAGGACCGGGGACCAGCGGAGGTCGCCCCGCAACGCGATCCAGGCGGCGATCGGCGCCATCATTAACGACGCGCCCAGCCAGAAGTGCGCCAAGCTCGTGAACCGCTTCGTGTACGAGTAGGCCAGGAGCCAGAGCAGGACCGGCACCGCGAGGGTCAGGGGCCAGCGGTTCGGCAGGAACAGGAGCGTCGAGGCCACGAACGCGGCCGAGCAGGCCGCCGTGAAGGCCGCGACCGAGCCCGCCGAGATCCGGCCGCTGGGCAGATGGCGGGCGGCGGTCCGGGGATTGAGCGCGTCGATCCTGCGGTCGGCCAGCCGGTTGAACGCCATCGCGGCCGAGCGGGCGGTCGCCATGCAGAGCAGGATGCCGACCCAGTCGCGCACGCGGCCCCGCCAGCCGTCCGGCCCGTGCGCGGCCAGCGACGCGCCGAGCAGCGCGAACGGCAGTGCGAAGAGCGTGTGGCTGAACTTGATCATCCCCAGCAGGTCATTCAGACGGCCGAGCATCGCCGAGTCTCCCGTGCGTCCGCGCGAGGTCGCCTTTTCGATCGAAGTGTCGCGTCATGCCGGACAGCGCCAGGTCGCCCAGCGCGGGCCAGACCAGGCTGAATGGAATGCACTTGTTCTGGAGAACCACTCGTACCGAGCGGGCAGGGTCAATTCGCGCCGCCCTTCGGAATCCGTGCCAAGAGTTCGTCAGGGGTAATGACGGGGATGGGAGGGCCGGCAAAGCCCTTCGGGTCGCGGGTGACGACGGCGTCGAGGCGGGCGAGGGTGGCACAGGCCAGGACCAGATTATCCTCGAGATCACTCCCCGTTAGCGAGTCGGCCAATTCCAGTTCAGCACGACCGATGGGGGCGATCTCGAATGTCTGGAGGCATAGGTGCACTGCGTCTCGTGCCTTCCGGATTCCGACGATCTTGCGGGCGATGTAGAAGATATTCGGAAGAGCGTGGGCGGCGAGGTGTCCTACGAGAGCCCGGCGGTGGTGTGCCGTCCAGATCTCGCGGGCTTGATCCACCCAAGGGGCGCGGTCGAGGAGCACGTCGAGCAACACGTTAACATCGATCAGGACATTCAGGCGCCGTACTTCTTCCACCGTTCCTCCTCGATGATCCCACGGCATTCCTCGTCGCTCGGCGGTTCGCGGTCGGTCTTGAGCATCCCGAGGACTTCCTCAACGGGCACTCCGCGTGTTGACTCTTCAACCGTCCTACCACGGAGCGCTTCCCCAACCGGGGACAATTCAAGGGTCTCAAGAATCCGTCGCGCCAGGGCGATTCGCAAAGGTGGTGACCAGGTCTTGACCCGGTCCAAGACGTCCGCCATCTCGTTGGCTTCGGCTGTACTCATCGATCAGTTCCCTACGGCCAAGTCGAAGGTTGCATCCATTTAACCGCAACCCAACCATCACTTTAACGATCATTCTACCAAACGGGCCCTGGGACCCGCTGGGGCACGATTTGATCCCGAGCCGGTCATTCAGACGGCCGAGCATCGCCGAGTCTCCCGTGCGTCCGCGCGAGGTCACCTTTTCGATCGAAGTATCGCGTCATGCTGGAGAGCGCCAGGTCGCCCAGCGCGGGCCAGATCTGGAAAAGCCCGCCGATCAGGCGGAACGGCCAGACGACCCGGCGTCGGACCGAGATCCGACGCCGCGGATGGTCGATCAGGCGGACGATCCGCCGCGCCACGTCCTCGACCCGCGCCGACATCCACGCGGCGGGGGCATCGAGCAAGGGATTGTATCGCCCGCCCGGCGGCGCCAGCGCCTCGAGCGAGCGAAAGAACTCGGTCTGGACCGGGCCGGGCTCGACCAGGCAGACCTTGACCCCCTTGTGGGCCAGCTCGCGCCGGAGGGCGTCGTTCCAGTAGGCCAGCCCCGCCTTGGTCGCGCCGTAGGCCCCCAGCGCCGAGTTGGGCACGCTGCTGATCGCCGATCCGATGTTGATGATCGTCCCCCGCCGCGCGATCAGGTGGGGCAGGGCCCACCGCGCCAGCATCAGCGGCTGGACGAAGTTCACCCCGAGCTGGCGGCGGAGGTCGGCCGGGGCCGCGTCCGCGAACAGCGTCGGCAGGCCGAAGCCCGCGTTGTTGACCAGGACGTCCAGGCCCCCGAACCGCGCGACCACCGCGGACACGAGCCGCTCGGGCGTGGCCGGGTCGGCGAGGTCGGCCGCCAGCACCAGCACCTCGACGCCGGTCTGGCGCAGCTCGACGGCCAGTTGCTCCAGGCGCCCGCCGCGGCGGGCGGTCAGGACGAGCGAATATCCTTGACGGGCCAGCTCGCGCGCCACCGCTGCGCCGATGCCGGTCGAGGCGCCGGTCACGAGCACGACCTTGGGGGATCCTGCGTCGGGCATGGATCAAGGGGCTCCCGCGTCTTCGGAAAGCACTGGCATCCCCCAGCGCGCGATGGGCGGGGAATCGACCCCGAGCTGGTCGCAGATCCGCGCCACGACGAACCGGACGAGGTCGTCGAGCGTCCGGGGCCGGTGGTACCAGCCGGGCATCGCGGGCAGGACGATCGCCCCGGCGCGGGTGACGGTCACCATGTTCTCCAGGTGGATCAGGCTGAGCGGGGTCTCCCGCGGCACGAGGATCAGCTTGCGACGTTCCTTCAGGT
>JAFANO010000217.1 GCA_019232645.1 Planctomycetaceae bacterium
GCATGCTCCAGGAAGTCTTCAGTAAGCAGTCGTCCGTAGACAGTAGCCGGGCGAAGCGACCTGGTCAACGAGCCGCCCCACTCAACCGCAGACCCGCTCGATCTGGGGCCCCAGGGCGCGGCCGCCGCGACGCGACACGACGTGTGCAAGCCGGAGGAATCTCTGGAAGTCCGGTCAACGCCAATCTGAAATGAACCAGCCCAGCGGGTCGAGAGCTTCGGCTTGACAACCCGGCGATTCGGCGTAGTCTACTCCTGAGGAAAAGTCCCGCTGCGGAGGCCTGTCAGGCCGACCGCCGGCAGGTCCCGGAACTGATTCCCTCCCACCTCAACCTTGGATGAGGGCGCCATGGATCGACGCATCCTCGTGGTGGATGATAGCGAGCTGACGTGCCAGCAGCTCTCGCAACTGCTGGCGCGGCCCGACCGCCAGATCAAGGTGGCCCACGACGGGACCTCGGCACTAGAGTTGCTAGTTGAGAGGAACTTCTCGCTGGTCCTGACCGACCTCCTCCTGCCGGGCATCCAAGGCCTCGATCTGATCCAGGAGATCCGCCGCCGCGACCTCCCCGTCACGACGATCGTGATGACAGCCCACGGCTCGGTCGACACCGCCGTCGAGGCGATGAAGCTCGGCGCCTACGACTATCTCACCAAGCCCATCGACGTGGTCCGCCTCGAAGTCCTGGTCGAGCAGGCGCTGGAAGACCGCAAGCTCCTCGACGAGATCGAGGCGCTGCGCCACGGCCTGCGGCAGCGCTACGCCTACCACAACTTGCTGGGCAAGAGCCCTCGGATGCGCGAGGTCTTCGCCAAGGTGGCGCGGGTGGCCCCGTCCTCATGCACGGTCCTGATCTCCGGCGAGACGGGCACCGGCAAGGAACTGGTCGCGCAGGCGATCCATTACACCGATGCCACCCGACGCGGGCCGCTGGTCGCCGTCGACTGCGCGGCGCTGCCCGAGCCGCTGCTCGAGAGCGAGTTCTTCGGCCACGAGCGGGGCGCCTTCACCGGCGCCGACCGCCAGAAGAAGGGGCGTTTCGAGCAGGCCAAGGGGGGCACCCTGCTTCTCGACGAGATCGGCGAGGTGCCGCTGGGAATGCAGGCCAAGCTGCTCCGCGTCCTCCAGGACGGGACCTTCGAGCGCGTCGGCGGCTCCGAGGTGGTCCAGGCCGACTGCCGGATCCTCGCCTCGACCAACCTGAACTTGGCCGAGGCGGTCGCCGCGGGCCGGTTCCGCGAGGACCTGTATTACCGGCTCAATGTCGTCTCGATCGAGCTACCCTCGCTCCGCGAGCGTCTCGAGGATATCCCGCTGCTGGTCAACCACTTCCTCAAGCGGCTCCAGGAGCGCCGACTCCCCGCCAAGACCTGCTCGCGCGAGACGCTGTCGCGGCTGGCCCGCTTCGACTGGCCGGGCAACGTCCGCGAGCTCGAGCACGTCATCGAGCAAGTCGTCGTCACCACCCCCGGCCCGGTCATTGAGCCCGAGAACCTGCCCCCTCACATCGTCTCGACCCGCGAGGAGCCGTTCAGCCTCGACTTCGACCTCCACCGGCCGCTCCAGGCGATCACCGATGAGCTGACCGAGCGGGTCGAACGCGCCTACTTGCAACGCGTCCTCGAGCGTTACCGTGGCCGGATTGACCGCTGCGCGAAGCATTGCGGGCTGTCGCGTCGGAGCATCAGCGAGAAGCTCCGTCGCTACCGGATCGATAAGGCCGACTTCAAGGTCAAGTCCGCCCGCCGCAAGGAGATCGCGCTGGGTGAGTCGGCCTGATACACTCTCCAGAACGTTCCTGCACAGTCGGGGCGGCTCAGACACCAGGAGGTGTGGGCCAGCCGCCTCGGCTGGCCGGGCACAAACTTCCTGGGAAGCGTATAGACCGCATCCAGGCCCTGAATCGCCGATTGGACTCTCGTTCCGTGCGGGTCCCGACCAGTGCGTTTGTGGGATATCCTTGGGCGCGGCGAAACGACGACCCCACGACCGATCACCTGTGAGTGATCGATCGTGGGCCTTCTTTCCTGAATTTCAAATGTGAAACTCTATATTTGAAATGATCAACCTGACAACTCGATTCTAGAGGGCGCGATCCGGGATCAGGCCCGGGCGGGCTCGGGCTCGGTCGGGGTGAACGTGAACTCCGTGCCGTCCCAGTCGACCTCGACCACGCCCCCTTCCCGGACTCGACCTTCCAGCAGGGCGGTGGCCAGGGGGTTGGCGATCCGCTGCTGGATGACCCGTTTTAACGGCCGGGCGCCGTAGGAGGGGTCGAACCCCTCGTCGGCCAGTTGCCGCTCGGCTTCGTCGGTGACCCGGATCGTCAGACCGGCCTCGGCCAGTTGGCTCTGGAGCCTCCGGAGCTGGATCTCGACGATCTTGGTCAGCTCGTCCATTCCGAGCGGGTGGAAGATGATCGTCTCATCGATCCGGTTCAGGAACTCGGGGAGGAACTCGGCTTTGAGGACCTCCAAGACGGCGCGTCGGATCCGGACCTCGTCGCCGATCTCGGCCAGCCGGGCGATCTCCTGGCTGCCGAGGTTCGACGTCATGATGATGACCGCGTTGCGGAAGTCGACGGTGCGGCCCTGGCCGTCGGTCAGCCGGCCGTCGTCGAGGACCTGCAAGAGCACGTTGAAGACGTCGCGGTGCGCCTTCTCGATCTCGTCCAGCAGCACG
>JAFANO010000254.1 GCA_019232645.1 Planctomycetaceae bacterium
GGCATGGGGATGGGTGGCATGGGGATGGGTGGCATGGGGATGGGGATGATGTCCGTTCCTCCCGACGACCCGAGCCTGTTCCTCGATTCGCCAAGCGGTTATACGGAAAAAAAAAGCAACTGAATCGCGTTAGCCAGCTCCCCACGAACCCTCCTCCCGTCATGATCCCCCGGGACCAACGTGGCCCCCTGCAGGCTGGTCCCGCCATCATACCCCGCAAGCCCGATCGGGACGCACCCCCGGCCATCCAGCCCCAGGCACCCGCCCTTCAGGCTCCCCAGGGTGGATTCATCACCACCACGCCGAACCAGGCCGTCGCCGTGTCCCGGACCAAGGCGACCGATCGCTACCAGTTCTGGTGGAACTATTACCGGACGCACGAGGAGTCGTCGGCCGACCTCAAGGAGAAAGTGACATTATTGAACGTCAATCGGAAGTTCCAGGACGTGCACGCCGTCCTGCTCGGCTACCTGACCCACTATGCGAAGACGCACTCCGAGCCGTGGATGTACGAGGCGCTGGCGCTGGCGATCGAGATGAACAAGGGGGACGACAAGAGCGTCCGGCTGGCGTTGAAGTATGCGGCGGACAAGGCGGAGGCGAGCCACAACCCCAATGCCCTGGTCAGCGTGGCCGACATGCTCCTGCTGCACGGCTACGACTATGAAACGGCCGGCAAGCTGATCGACGAAGCGTCAATGAAGGTCCCGCACCGGGAGGTCCCCCTGCTCCTGTCGATCCTCCTGGCGCGGAACACCAAGGACCCGAAGCGGATGGCCGAGGCCGTCGACCGCCTGCTCTCGCTGGGTTGGCCGGGTGGCGATGAACAGATCCGGAGCCACGCCCGGAAACAGGTCGAGCAACTCGCCAAGGCCCTCCACGAGGAGGGTCGCGCGGCCGAGGCCGAAACCCTCCTGGCCCACCTGACCGAATCCGAGTCCCGCGACGTCTTCATCCGGCTGACCTGGCTCGGCGACGCAGGGTTCGGCCTCGCGGTCGACGAGCCGTTGGGGGCGACCGCGCGATTCCAGACCCCCCGGACCGTCTTCGGGGGCGCGGTGGTCAAGGAGGGCTTGGGCAATGACCGGGAATCCGTGTACGTCTGCCCCCGGTCCTTCGACGGCGACTACACCATCCGGGTCGACTGCATCTACAACAACGAGGCGAAGCCGGCGCTCGAGGCGACGCTGGAGATCATCACCCACGAGGGGACACCGCGGGAGCACAAGGAGACGCGGATCATCCCGCTGGGTAGGACGATCGCGCCGGTGGTCGTCCACCTGACAGGGGGCCGGCGCAAGGAGGTCCTGCCGTTCGTGGCACCACCGACGCCGGTGACCGTCCCGGTCGCGACCAAGCCCAAGTCCAACAAGGAGAAAGGTACTCGGCCGTCGCCGCGTGCGGCCAACGCCTCCGAGCCCTCCTCGGCGGGCCGGGGCGAGGTCAAAGCACGCCCGCGGTGATCTCGGCCAGCGCGTTCAGGAAGTCGTCGATGTCCTCCTCCGTGTTGAAGGCACCGGGGCTGAGCCGGATCGTACCGTCGGGGAACGTCCCGAGGTTGCGGTGGACGTAGGGGGCGCAGTGCAGGCCGGGACGGACGGCGATGTCGAAACTGGTGTCGAGGATCGAACCGAGGTCCTGAGGGGTCAACCCGTCGGGGACGACCAGCGAGAGCGCCCCGACGTGGGTGTCCGGGTCCCAGCGCCCGGCGACCTTCCAGCCGTCGGTACACTCGACCCAGTCGACGACGCGACGGAGCAAATCGACTTCGTGGCGTCGGAGGGCGTCGGGACCGCGCTCGGCGACCCAGACGACCCCGGCGGCCAGGCCCGCGACACCGAGAACGTTGGGCGTGCCCCCTTCGAGGAAATAGGGCAGGATCGTCGGCTGGACCTCGCTCGACGAGTCGCCGCCGGTCCCCCCTTCGCGCCAGGCCGTGGGGTTGGCGCGCGGGCCCACGTAGAGGGCTCCGGTGCCCGTCGGGCCGTAGAGCGCCTTGTGGCCCGGGAAAGCGATCAGGTCGATCGGGGTGGCGCGGAGGTCGATCGGGACCACCCCCGCCGTCTGCGCCGCATCGACAAGGAACAGCGCGTCGGCCTCGCGGACGATCGGGGCGATCGCCTCAATCGGCTGGACCGTCCCGAGCACATTGGCCGCATGCGTCAGCGCGACCAGCCGGGTCCTGGGGGTGAGGGCCCGGCGGACGGCGTCGGGATCGATGTAGCCCCGGTCCGACGCCAGCCTCGTCAGCGCGATCGCCCCCGCCTTCTCCAGCGCCCGGAGCGGCCTGCTGATCGAGTTATGCTCGAGGTCGGAGGTGATCACGTGGTCCCCCGGCCGCACCGTCCCCTTGATTGCCAGGTTCAGGCCATCGGTGCAATTGAGAGTGAAGATCCAGCGCTCGGGGCCCTCTCCCCGGAAGAGCTGATTCAGCGCGTGCCGCGCGGCGTCCAAGGTCCTCTCGGCGGCGACCGCCATCCGATGCCCAGCCCGGCCCGGATTGGCCAGCCGGGTCCGTGCAAACGTGTCGAGCGCCTGGTAGACAGGTTCGGGCTTCGGGAAGCTGGTCGCGGCATTGTCGAGGTAGATCATTGGTGGGCTCCGGGATCGGGCAATCTGGGACGGGGTGATTGGGAGTCGCTATGGACCGAGAACAGGCGGATTCATCCGATGCCGGAGGGCTCCGAAGAGTCGCGACGACCATCGCCCCCTCGATGCTCATCCAGGAGACGTCGGATTTGGTTCATGAAGGCGTCGCGCCTTTGGACATCCTGCGCCCGTTGGCGCGTCGTCCCATCCTGATAGCGCGTGCCTTTCAGCTTCGAGTTCTTCAGAGACTCGATCCAGGCCCCGAGTTGGCGGGAGATGCTCTCGGACAGGGCGATCAGATTCGAGATTTCGGATTCGAGATTGGAGATTTCAGATCCGCGGTCCGAAATTCCGGAATTAAGATCCGAGATTCCAAGATTCGAGATTCCGGATTCGAGGGTCTTCGGGTTGATCAGGTGACTCAGAATAAGGAGCATCGAGCGTGTTTCCGCCGAGGAGCCGCGCGCGATATAGAGGAACGTGAGCAGCTCGGCATTCGTCCCGCGATCGAATCCCTCCGCAATGTTGTTAGAGACCGACAGACCCGCGCGTTCGAGTTGATCCCGGAGCCCGGAATAATTCTTCAGGACTCCTGTCGCCGTCAATCCGAAGATCCGGATCGCCAGCTCGCGAGCAGAATCCCAGACAGGCAATTCCTCGAATCTTTTATATTTCATGAAGTGTCCCCGTTCTCTGCCCTCCGAAAATCTTGAATTCCGGATTCCGGATCTCGGATTCCGGATCTCGGATTCCGGATTCCGGATCTTGAAATCCAGATCTCGAATTCCAGATTCCGGATCTCGAATTCGGAATCTCGAATTCCCAATTTCTTAATCTCAGCTCCCCACGAATTGCGCATAAAGCGTGCGGGCCTTGGCGATGTCGTTGGTCCCCTTGATGATGGCGCGGCCATCGGGGAAGACAGTGAACTCATAGCCCTCGGTGCCGAATCGGAGCATGAAGGCGTTCTGCCGGACCTCGCCCAGGGGGGCGAGCCGCAGGGCGAGCTCGGCGAAATTCAGGGGTTCGGGGCGTCGGGTGGCGACCTGGACGGCGTTCCGGCCGCAGAGCGTCGTGGTGTGCGATCCGAGGGTGCCGTCGAGCCATTCGAACCGCCGGCGCTGGCAGCAGGGACAGTCGACCTTTCCCAGGAGCCCGGCCACCTTGAGCCGCCGGAAGGTCCAGTCCCAGACGTCCACCATGATCAGCTCGGTGTTCAGTGCGTCGCGGGCGCCACTCAGGAGCTTGATCGCCTCGATGGCCTCGAACGAGGCGATCACGGCGACTGCCGGGCCGAGCACCCCCGCCGTCTCGCATGTCGGGGTCATGCCGGGCGGCGGGCTGTCCTCGATCAGGCAGCGGATGCACGGTGTCTTGCCGGGGACGATCGTCATCGTCTGGCCTTCGCTGCCGATCACCCCGCCGAAGATCCACGGCTTGCCCAGCTTGACCGCTGCGTCGTTGATCAGGTAGCGGGTCTCGAAATTGTCGGTCCCGTCCAGGATCAGGTCGGCGTCGCCCACCAAGTCGAGGATGTTGGTGTGGTCGATGTCGGTGACGACCGGCTCGATCGTGACGGCGCTATTGATCAGGCGGAGCTTCCGCGCGGCGGCCTCGGCCTTGGGAAGGTTGTCGGCGACGTCCTGCTCGTCGAAGAGGATCTGCCGCTGGAGGTTGTGCGTCTCGATGAAGTCGCGATCGACGAGCCGGACCCGACCGACCCCCGCGCGGACCAGATGATTCGTCAGCACAGTGCCGAGCGCGCCGCAGCCGCAAATCGTGACGCGGCTGGCCAGGAGCTTGAGCTGGCCGGCCTCGCCCAGCGCGGGGAAGCGGACCTGGCGGCTGTAGCGGTCGAGCGAGTCGGGCATATCAACGGACATGAGCGATTCCTGGGCCATGGGGTCCGGGGGGCGGACCATTTCCTGATCGTGAACTCAATTCCCGTGGCGGACTTCCGGTGAGGAGGCCTCCTTGGACGCCGCCGTTCAACCCCCCGCGACGGCGGGGATGATGCTGACCTCGTCCTCCTCGCCGACGGCGGTTTTGAGGTCGTCGAGGTAGCGGATGTCCTCGTTGTTGACGTAAACGTTGACGAACCGCCGCAGATCGCCGCCGTCGAAGATGCGTTCGCGGAGGGCTGGATACGTCTCGCCTACTCGGCCGAGGACCTCGCCCACGGTCGCGCCCTGGGCCTCGATGCGATCATGCCCGCCGGAGTGGGGGCGAAGCGGGGTCGGGATGCGAACCACTGCCATGATTGTTCCCTCCTGTGCTCGCAAGACGTTAGGGCTGGGTCTAAGGTCGGTGATCCCGAGACGGCATCGGAGATCGTCCTGGTGCTCTGATCGTCCCGGGTCGGCTCGCCTCGATGCAATCCGGGGGTGGAATGTGGATGTCGGGTCCTACCTCGGCCGGGGCGTTTCCCCGTCCGTCGGATCGCGGGAAGGGCCCGACGAGAGCGCCGGCGGTCGGGGGCGAGCTCTTCGACCACGTAGGGTGGGCCGACGTGTGGGGACGCTCTCCTGATCCGTCAATGGGTCGCGTCAGGCGCCGGCGGCGGCGAGGGCCGGCGCTTCCGCCTCGACCAGCGCCTCGAACGCTTCCATGGTCGGCTTGATGACGACCGGCCGAGCGATCTTGCCGATCAAGGCTTCCTGGGTCTTCAGGCCGTTGCCGGTGATGCAGAGGACGGTCGAGCCATTGCGGTCGATCTTGCCTTGCTCGATCAGCTTCTGGGCGACGGCGACGGTCACGCCCCCGGCGGTCTCGGCCCAGACGCCCTCCGTCTCGGCCAGCAGCCGCATCGCGTCGACGATCGCGTCGTCGTCCACGTCTTCGCTCCAACCGCCGGTCTGGCGGATCAGCTGCGAGGCAAAGAAGCCGTCGGCGGGGTCGCCGATGGCGAGGCTCTTGGCGATCGTGTCCGGGTTGCGGACGGGCTTGACCTTGGTGGCGGCGGTCTTGACCGTGTTCGTGATCGGGTTGCAGCCGGTCGCCTGGGCGCCGAACATCCGGGCGGTGACCGGGCCGTCGAGCAGGCCAAGCTGCTCGAACTCCTTGAATGCCTTGTAGATCTTGCCGATCAGGCTGCCGCCGGCCATGGGGGCGACGACGTGGTCGGGGGCGCGCCAGCCGAGATCCTCGGCGATCTCGAAGCCCATCGACTTCGAGCCCTCGGCGTAGAACGGGCGGAGGTTGACATTGACGAAGCCCCAGCCGAACCGGAAGGCGATTTGCGAACAGAGGCGGTTCACGTGGTCGTAGGTGCCCTCGATGGCGATCACCTTGGCCCCGTAGATGGTGGCGCCGAGGACCTTGCCCTGCTCCAGGCCGTCGGGGATCAGGACGTAGGCGTCCAGGCCCGCCGCGGCGGCGTTGGCGGCGACGCTGCCGGCCAGGTTGCCCGTCGACGCACAGCCGACGGTCTGGAACCCGAGCTCGACGGCCTTCGATAACGCCACCGCGACCACGCGGTCCTTGAACGACAGTGAGGGGTGGTTAACTGCATCATTCTTGATGTAGAGCTCGGAGACGCCGAGGGCCCGGGCCAGGCGGTCGGCGCGGATCAGCGGGGTGCATCCGACGTGCCGGCCGACGGTCGGCTCGCCGTCAACCGGCAGCAGCTCGCGATAACGCCACATCGTCCGGGGACGCGCCTCGATCGCCCCCCGCGACAGGGCCGCCGCGACCATGTCGTAGTTGTACGCGACCTCGAGCGGGCCGAAGTCGTCGGTGCAGAAGTTGAGCGCTTCCTTGGGATAGTGCTTGCCGCAGAGGCGACACTTCAAGCCGCTGACGTATGAACCAGACACCGCGAATCTCCTTCACGACCCACCCGAATCTTCCCCGGATCGCGGGGCCATCGGGCCGGGGAGTCGAGGACGAATACCCGTCGAAGACGAGCGGATATCCGGTGTGCGGTTGTCCAGAGGGAAATGAAGGAGGTTAGCGCGAGGTAGGATAAGGCCGGCCGAAGAAGGGTGGCATGTCGCCAACCGCCGCGGACCATCTTATCTGTCCCATCGGTGCCCCCCGAGCATTAACCGACCCGGGGTCCACTGGGCAGGAGTTAGCACCAGCATCCACCACGAAGGTGGACCGGTTGCTGTGGCGTCACAGGGCCCGTCCCTCAGCCACTCTGGATAAGATGCACACCGAATTGTGAATACCAAGGAATCTACCCCCCAACCCGGCCCCGCGTCAAGGTACAAGGTCCGTTGATGCCTGGTTTCTCGGTGTTACGACGCCACCCCCCGCGCATCGCGGCCGATCCCCTGGAGCGCCCGCGGCGTAGAATGATAAAGTAGGGCGGCCGAAGTTCCGCCTCGATTCCACCGGAGAACGCGTTGATGGCGTCGCGCACGGCTGGCCTCGTCCCCGACGCCGGCTCACTCGAACGTCGGGCCCGGGAGATCGGGCGCTCGCTGTTCGAAGGGGTAGGGAGCGGGCCCTCGCTCTGGAAGCGATCCTGGTGGGACGACCACCTCATGGACCTGACCCTGGGCGACCCGATGGTCAAGGTCCAGCTCTTCCGGTTCGTCGACGCGATGCCGGTGTTGAAGACCTCGGAATCGATCCGCCGCCACCTGTGGGAATACCTGGGCGAGGCGGCCGACCGCGTCCCCTGGTGGCTCCGCCTGGCGGTCGCGCTGGCGCCCGGGGGCTCGATCCGGGCGCGAGGGCTGGCCGGGCTGGCTCGGTCCGGCGCGACCCACATGGCGCGACGGTTCATCGCGGGGGCGACGCCCGACGAGGCACTCGAGACGGTCCTGAAGCTCCGCCGCGGGCGGCTCGCCTTCACCGCCGACCTGCTGGGCGAGGCGGTCATCAGCGAGTCGGAGGCCGAGGCCTACCAGCAGACCTGCATCGACCTCCTGCGGGGGCTCTCCGGCCCCCTGGCCGTCGCGCCCGAGGTCCCGCAGATCGACCGCGACCACCGCGGCCCGATCCCCCGCGTCAACCTCTCGCTCAAGCTCACCAGCCTGACGGCGCGGTTCGACGCGCTCCACGACGCGGCGACCACCCGCCGCGTCGCCGGGCGGCTCCGGCCGATCCTCCGGACCGCGCGCGAGCTGGGGGCGTACGTCCACGTCGACATGGAGCAATACGCCCACAAGGACCTGACGCTGGCCATCTTCCGCTCCGTGCTCTCCGAGCCCGAGTTCCGCGACTGGCCCGACGTCGGGATCGTTGCGCAGGCGTACCTGCCCGAGACCGAGGCCGACCTCCGGGGCCACCGCGAGTGGGTCGCATGGCGCGGGACACCGATCACCATCCGGCTGGTCAAGGGGGCGTACTGGGACTACGAGGTCGTGCTCGCCCGCCAGCTGGGCTGGCCCGTCCCGGTCTACCAGCAGAAGTGGCAATCCGACGCCTGCTTCGAGCGCTGCGCCCGGTTCCTGATGGAGCACTATCAGGAGCTCCGCCCGGCGCTGGGGAGCCACAACATCCGGAGCCTGGCGGCGGCGATGGCCGCCGCCGAGGCCCTGGGGGTGCCCGGCGACGCCTTCGAGGTCCAGATGCTCCACGGCATGGGCGAGCCGATCCAGCGCGCCCTGGTGGACATGGGCAAGCGCGTCCGTCTCTACACCCCCTACGGCGCGATGCTGCCGGGGATGGCGTACCTGGTCCGCCGGCTCCTGGAGAACACGTCCAACGAGTCGTTCCTGAAGGCCAGCTTCACCGCGCGCGCCCGGGTGGAAGACCTGCTGCGCGACCCCGAGGAGGTCGGAGCCATGGGGAGCCGCAACCCTCATCCCAAGCCTATAGGGCCCGCGCCGTCTGCCCTGCCACCGTTCCGCAACGAGCCGGTGACCGACTTCACCAGGCCCGAGGCGCGAGCGGCGGTCCGGGTCGCGCTGGAGGAGGTCCGGGCCCAGCTCGGCCGGTCCTACCCGCTGGCCATCGGCGGCCGCGAGGTCGCCACGCCCGAGCAATTCCCCTCGCTCGACCCGGGCGACTCGCGGACGGTCGTCGGCCGCTTCGCGAGGGCGGGGGCCGAGCACGCCGCGCAGGCGGTCGCGGAGGCCGCCGCGCGGTTCGAGGGGTGGTCATCCGCCCCTGCCCAGGGGCGCGCCGCGGTGCTCGTCCGCGCCGCCGCGATCATGAGGAAGCGACGCTTCGCGCTGGCCGCCTGGGAGATCCTCGAGTGCGGCAAGCCCTGGCGCGAGGCCGACGCCGACGTCGCCGAGGCGATCGACTTCTGCGAGTTCTACGCCCGCGAGATGGTTCGCCTGGCCGAGCCCCGCCGCCGCGACGTGCCGGGCGAGACCAACGCTCAGGAGCACCTGGCGCGGGGCGTCGCGGTCGTCATCCCCCCCTGGAACTTCCCCCTGGCGATCCCGACCGGGATGACCGTCGCCGCGCTGGTCGCGGGAAACACGGTGGTGCTCAAGCCGAGCGAGCGCGCGCCGATGATGGCCCGGCTCCTGTGCGAGATCCTCCGCGAGGCCGAGCTTCCCGACGGCGTCGCCACATTGCTCCCCGGTTTCGGCGACGTGGGCGAGGCGCTGGTCAGCGACCCCCGCGTCGCCCTGATCGCCTTCACCGGCTCGCGCGACGTGGGGTTGGAGATCCATCGCCGCGCCGCCGAGGCCCGGCCCAGCCAGGACCACGTCAAGCGCGTGATCGCCGAGATGGGCGGCAAGAACGCGATCCTCGTCGACGACGACGCCGACCTCGACGAGGCCGTCGTCGGCGTCCTGCATAGCGCCTTCGGCTACTCGGGGCAGAAATGCTCGGCCTGCTCGCGCGTGATCGCGCTCGAGGGCGTTCACGACGCCTTCCTGGACCGCCTGGTCGAGGCGGCCCGCGCACTGCCAGTCGGGCCCGCCGACGACCCCGAGACCGTCGTCGGCCCCGTCATCGACGACCGGGCGCGCGCGCGGATCGAGGAATACCAGCGGATCGCCGCGACCGAGGGCCGGGTTGTCCTCTCGGTCGACCTCGGGCCGCTAGCCGCGCGCGGCAGCTACGTCGGCCCGCTGATCGTGGCCGACGTGCGCCCCGAGGCCCGCGTCGCCCAGGAGGAGATCTTCGGCCCGGTCCTGGCCGTCCTCCGCGCCCGGGACCTCCAGGAGGCCCTCCGGATCGCCAACGGCACCCCGTACGCACTGACCGGCGGGCTCTATTCGCGGAGCCCCGCGCACATCGATCGCGTCAAGCGCGAGTTCCGTGTCGGCAACCTCTATATCAATCGGCCGATCACCGGTGCCCTGGTCGATCGCCAGCCGTTCGGCGGCTTCAAGCTTTCGGGCATCGGTACCAAGGCGGGTGGGCCCGACTACCTGCTGGAATTCCTGCTGTCCCGGACCGTCACCGAGAACACGATGCGCCGAGGCTTCGCCCCAGAGGCGGAGGAATCGGCCGAGTTACAATCGTCGATGGGCATCTGATCCCGACTCTCGCGGCGCTTCGAAGGCGACGGCGACGTCTGGTCCCCACCTGCGCGATCGTTCCGTCCCGATCTCCCCCCCATCCACGAGACCCGTTTTCCGGATGATTCGCCCTCACGGGAGGGCTCGCGACGGCCGTCGCGGCGCGATCGTCAGCGCGATCCGGGCGAGGACCGGGGCCTCGACGGCCTCGTAATCGAGATCACGCATCCGGATCCCCTCATGCCGGGCGTTGCCGACAAACACGATCACAAGGGCCAGCGCCAGGCCGGAATC
>JAFANO010000274.1 GCA_019232645.1 Planctomycetaceae bacterium
TCTACATCCTGCTGATCGGGCCGGGCGACTACCTGTTCCTCAAGCACGTCCTGAAGCGGATGGAGCTGACCTGGGTCACCTTCCCCGTGATCGTGGTGACGGTCAGCCTGCTGGCGTCTGTGGCGGCGTATCGCATCAAGGGGCGCGACCTCCGGGTCAACAAGGTGGACGTGGTGGACGTCGACCAGCCGGCGGGCCTGGCGCGGGGGAGCAGCTTCTTCGACGTGTTCAGCCCCCAGAACCGCGACTATGACGTCGGGGTCGTGCCGCTCCCGCTGGACCGCGACGTGCCCGCCGTCGCGGAGGCGCCGGCGCGGCCCCCGGCCGGGACCGAGGTGCTGCTGAGCTGGTTCGGCGTGCCCGAGCCCGGCTTCGGCGGCATGGGCGGCGGCCAGATGGGCCTCGGCCGCGGCGGCTACGCCTACGAGCCGGTCGGCGGGGCCGAGTCGCTGGGGGGCGTCCGGGTCCCGATCTGGAGTACCAAGTGTTTCCACGCCCGCTGGTTCGGGCCCGGGCCCGCGCTCCTCGACGCCGACCTGAAGCCGGCCGGCCCCGACAGCCTCGAGGGGACGGTGACCAGCCGGCTGAGCGTGCCGCTGGGCGATGCCCTGCTCGCCTACAACGACCACGTCTACACCCTCGGGACGGTCGCGCCGGGGGTCCCCGTCCGGGTCGAGCTGACCCCGAACCGGCACCTCTCGGGCTACCTCCGCGACGAGCGGACGGTCGGCAAGTACCTCGGCACGCAGGCCGGCTCCGGCGAGGGGTCCCGCATCAGCCGGCCCGACCTGATGCTCCGCCTGATGTTCTACGACGGCGGAACGACGGCGACCTCCGAGGCGCCGATCGCCAGCAACACGCTCAACGGCCTCGACCTGACCGGCCAGCTCGCACTGGACCGCCCGATGCTCGTGGGCCGGATCGACCGCCCGGCGTCTCGCCTGTTCCTGGAGCACGCCCCGAGCACGCCCAAGGTCGACGAGACGACGATGCTCCGGGTGATCCTGCCGCTGGGCAAGGCCGGGGACCGCGCGACGGAGTGAATCGTCGCACCGATCATTTCAAATTTTCAAATTTGAAATAATTTGAATTTATTTATAAAAAGGCCCAACCTGCGCGAGGCGACATGACGGCCGGTCCCACCCTCCCCGCGGGAGAAGGCGCGCGGCGATGATCGAGACCCACGACCTGACGAAGATGTACGGCGACCTGTACGCCCTGAACCGGCTGAACCTGAAGCTCGAGCAGGGGGACGTCTACGGGTTCATCGGCCCCAACGGGGCGGGCAAGACGACGACGATGCGGATCCTGGCCACGCTGCTGAACCCGACCTGGGGCGAGGCGACGGTCTGCGGCTACTCGATCTACACCGGCGCCAAGGAGATCCGCCGGTCGATCGGGTACATGCCCGACTTCTTCGGCGTCTACGACGACATGAAGGTGATCGAATATCTCGAGTTCTTCGCGGCCGCCTACCGGATCAAGGGCCCGGCGCGGAAGAAGATCTGCGAGGAGGTGCTCGAGCTGGTCGACCTGACCTACAAGCGCGACGCGCTGGTGACCAGCCTGTCGCGCGGCATGACGCAGCGGCTCGGCCTGGCCCGCGTGCTGCTGCACGACCCGCGGGTGCTGCTGCTCGACGAGCCGGCCTCGGGGCTCGACCCCCGGGCCCGGATCGAGATCCGGGCGCTGCTCAAGGAGCTCCGCCTGATGGGCAAGACGATCCTGGTGTCGAGCCACATCCTGCCCGAGCTGGCCGACATCTGCAACAAGATCGGGATCATCGAGCAGGGGGTGCTGCTGGTCAACGGCGCGGTCGTCGACGTGATGAAGCAGGTCCGGACCGACATCGTCCTGAACATCGGGGTCGCAGACCGCCAGGCCGACGCCGCCCACCTGCTCGAGAGCCAGCCCGAGGTCGAGAGCGTCCAGGACAAGAACGGCGTGCTCGTCGTCAAGATGAACGAGGGGGTCAACCGGTACAGCTTCCTGGCCAATCGCCTGATCGAGCAGGGCTACGAGCTGACCCTCTTCAAGGAGGACGAGATCAACCTGGAGACCGCCTTCATGCACCTGACCAAGGGCATCACAAGCTGAAATGACGAATGCCGCATGGCAAGCGACAAACGGGCAATCTCATGGAATCCGTCATTTGCCATCGATCATGATGCATCTATCATAAAAAACCTGACTCTATCGTTTTCTGCGTTTAGGCCCTGCATCCACCGAGCGAGGCGGAGATGTAGAGGTTATGCAGCCAATTGTCATGAT
>JAFANO010000421.1 GCA_019232645.1 Planctomycetaceae bacterium
GAACACGTCCCAATAATTCATGAAATCACTCCTCAAGAGGGAGTCATCATTGAGAAAAAGGAGGATTCACCACAGAGAGCACAGGGAAAAAGACAGAGAGGGAGAGAGATGAATGAGAGAGATTAAGAGCACGGAGACGAAGACAGAGAGAGGGAGAGACTTAAGAATTTTCCTTAATTTATTCATTTTTCTCCCTTTCCCTCTATCTCATTTTCTCTCTGTATTTCACTCCTCTCCCGCTTCTTCTCCGTGCTCTCTGTGTTCTCTGTGGTGAATCCTCCTCGTTCTCCGTGGTGAAATCATTCTCAAGCATTCCTTGAACCCTTGGGGCTGGTCTCGCCGGGCCGGTCGCCCTTGAGCCCTCGAGGCTGCGTCCAGGGGTCGGCGAAAGGGACGCCGGGGCCGACCGGCTCGGGCTGCTCCAGCACGATGCCGAAGGCCGGGATTTTGCCCCCTTCGGCGACGGCGAAGGCGGGGACCATCTGCGCCAGCTCGGCGAGGATGTCGCGCGAGTGGACCGGGCCGCGCCCCCGGCCCAGGAGGATGGCCAGCAGGTCGAGGTCGGGCAGGGACCCGTCGCGCGGCGGCAGCGCCGCCTCGGCGTACTGGAGCCGGCCGTCGGCGTTGACGTAGCAGCCCGCCTTCTCGGCGAACGTCGCCCCGGCCAGGACGACGTCGGCCAGTTCCGCCAGCGTGGTCACCTGGGTGTCCTGCATCACTAAGAACTCGACCTTGTCGCGCAGCTCCCGCGCCTCGGCCTCGCCGATCCAGGGGTCGATCGCGTCCGAGACGATGTAGAGCGCCTGGAACTCGCCGGCCTTGGCCCGGCGCAACAGGTCGTCGAAGCCGATGACCTCGCCCTGGAAGTGTTCCAGGACGGCCTCGACGCCCCGGCGGTTCGGGCACTTCTCGGCGCGGATCGTGAAGGGGCGGGCGACGATGAAGCTGGTGTCACCGGTCCGCCCCTTGTGCTGGTCGGGCTGGATGGTCAGGTCCTCGCCCCGGGTCGGGACCGGCCCCAGCGCCAGGACGCTGGCGGGGCTGAGGCCCTTGAGGTACGAGGCCATCAAGTACGCCTCCTCGACGGTCAGGAACGGCGACATCACCCCGGCGATCGTGCCGCCCGATTCGGCGGCCCGCGCCAGGCCCCGGCCGGCCGCGTTCAGCGCCTGGTCGATCGGCACCAGCCGGAGGTCGCCGTCCTGGCGGACGTACATGGCGGCCAGCAGCGCGAGGTCGTTGGCCGTCTTGTAGCTGGCGCGGCCCTCGTCGCAGATCCAGTAGTCGTTGACGTGCGGGTTGAACCGCGGCTTGAACCGCCAGAGGGCGCCGCGGTTCTCCTCGGCGCTGACGTTGCAGCCGGTCGAGCAGCGGGTGCAGAGGGAGTCATGCTTCGAGAGGAACCAGACGCGCTGCTTGTGCAGGAAGTCCTTGTCGAGCAGGGCGCCGACCGGGCAAAGATCGACGACGTTGCCCGCCAGCGGGTTATCGACCGGGTGGCCGGGGAAGATGTCGATCTCGGCGTGGCTGCCCCGGCGCATCACCTGGAGCTCGCCGGTCTGGGTGATCTCGCGGGTGAACCGGACGCAGCGGGTGCACATGATGCACCGGTCCTGGTTCAACTGGATCAGGTCGGAGACATCCTTGCGCGGGTTGACGTTCCGCTCCTCGACGAAGCGGTGAATCGCCTGGCCGTACTCGTAACTGTAGTCCTGCAGCCCGCACTCGCCCGCCTGGTCGCAGACGGGGCAATCGAGCGGATGGTTGATCAGGAGGTACTCCATGACCATCCGCTGGTGCGCCTTGACCTTCGGGCTGTTCGTGACGAGGACGGTCATGTCCTTGGCCGGGGTCTGGCAGGCGGGGACGAGCTTGTTGGGGATCATCTTGATCTCGCCCGTCTTGGGGTCCTTGCTGCCGACCTCGATCTCGCACATCCGGCAGTTGGCCACCACCGACAGCGCGGGGTGCCAGCAGTAGTACGGGATGTCGACCCCGACGCGAAGCGCCAACTGGATCGCGTTCAGCTTCTCGCCCTCGGGGAGCGTGTGCTCTTCGCCGTTGATGATGATCGTCGCCATCGTGGTCCCTTCAGGCAGGGTGGGGAGAACGCACGGAACCGTCGGGGCTCGGCAGGACCGGCGGCGCGACGCCGGGCGGCACGGCGACGACGCCATGCCTGATGTTCTCCTGTAACGGAGTCGGGTCGACGCCGGGGACGTGGTGGGACCGGATGTAGTCCTCGAACTCGCCCCGGAACTTGCGGATCGCGTTCTTGACCGGCCAGGCGGCGCCATCGGCCAGGCCGCAGATGGTCGTCCCGGGCATGATGCCCAGGTTCTCGGCCATCTGGAGCATGATGTCAAGGTCCTCGACCCGGCCCCCGCCTGCCTTGATCCGCTTCAGCATCTTGTAGAGCCAGGCGCACCCCTCGCGGCAGGGGGTGCACTGGCCGCAGCTCTCGTGCGCGAAGAACCGCGCGGTATTATAAAGGAAGTCGACGATGCTCGTCTGGTCGTCGACGACGGTGACGGCGGCGGTCCCCAGGCCGAGGCAGCCCGGCTTGCGGAGGCTCTCGAAGTCGAGCGGGGTGTCGAACTCGGCAGCCGAGAGCAACCCCATACTGATCCCGCCGGGGACGGCGGCCTTGGCCTTACGGCCCTTCCAGACGCCCCCGGCGTGCTCGTCGATCAGGGCGCGGCAGGTGATCCCCAGCGGCAGCTCGACGCAGACCTGTTTGTTGACGTGCCCCGAGACGCAGTAAAGCTTCGGCCCGTAGCTCTTGGGAGTGCCGATCGACTTGAACCACGCGGCGCCGCGCTCGACGATGTAGGGGA
>JAFANO010000599.1 GCA_019232645.1 Planctomycetaceae bacterium
CACGTGCAGCGTGGTCATGACCGCGGAGAAGGCCGAGGGGAACCCGGTGAACAGCAGCACGATCACGATGATCAGCCAGACGTGGTTCGCCTCCCAGACCGGCCCGATCGCGTGCGCGATCAGCTCGCGCTGGGCCCCGGCTCGGGGGCCTCGGGCGAGCAGGTCCCAGACCCCCGCACCGTAATCGGCGCCGCCGAAGAGGGAGTAGATCACCAGCGACAGCAGCATCACCGCCGCGACGCCTTCGGCCGGGCTCATCGACAAGGCACCCATCAGTGGGCCTCCCCTTCTTGGGCCGCCGACGCGAGCTCTTCGGGGCGCGGGCTGGAGCGGAACTGGTTCCCCAGGAGCAGCGCGACGACCACCCCCAGGCCCACGTACAGCGTCGAATACACGGCCATCGATACCCAGAGCCCCGGGACGGGCGTGACCGCCTCGGCGGTGCGCATCACGCCCTGGACGATCCAGGGCTGGCGGCCGACCTCGGTGACGGTCCAACCCGCCTCGATCGCGAGCATCCCGAGCGGGCTGGCCACCGCGACGACCCGGAGGAACGCGGGCCCGTCGGGGACCTTCCGACCCCGCCAGGCCGAGGCCGCCGCCCAGAGCGACACCAGGGCCATCGCCATCCCGCAAGCGACCATGACCTGGAACGCGACGTGGACGACCCGGACTGGCGGCCGGTCGGGCGCCGGTACGGCGTCGAGACCGGCGACCTTGGCGTTCGGGTCGTTGTAGGCCAGGAAGCTCAGTCCGGCGGGGATCTCCAGGGCGTAGGGGGTCGTCTCGCGGGCCGGGTCGGGCAGCCCGCCGATCCGTAGCGGGGCCCGGCGCTCGGTGCGGAACTGGCCCTCCATCGCCGCAAGCTTCACCGGCTGCGTCCGCGCCACCGTCCGGGCGGCATATTCGCCGCTCAGCGGTTGAAGCAGCGACGCCACCCCGCCGACCACCAGCGCGATCGCCAGGGCGCGGCGGTGGAACGGGTGGGCCCGATCGCGGCCCAGCAGGACCGCGTGGATGCCGGCCACCAGCATCCCCGTCGCCGCATACGCCGCGAGCGTCATGTGCAACGTCTCGGAGACCGTCGCCCGGTTCCACAACGCGGCGAGAGGATCGATGTTCGTCGCGGTCGAGCCGCTGAGGGTGAACCCCGAGGGCGTGTTCATCCAGGCGTTGACCGAGACCACGAGGATCCCGGACAGCGCCCCGCTGGCCGCGATGATCACGCCGGCCAGCCAGTGCGCCACGGGGGGCACGCGGTCCCAGCCGTAGATGTAGATGCCCAGGAAGATCGCCTCGGTGAAGAAGGCGAACCCTTCCAGTCCGAACCCCAACCCGATGATCGGGCCGGCGAACTTCATGAAGCGGGGCCAGAGCAGCCCCAGCTCGAACGACAACACCGTGCCCGAGACCGCCCCCACCGTGAACAGGATCGCCGCACCCCGGGCCCAGCGCTTCGCCAGGGCGCGGTAGACCGGCTCGCCCGTGCGGAGCCAGAGCGCCTCCGACACGGCCATCATCAGCGGCAGGGCGATCCCGGCCACCGCGAAGAGGATGTGGAAGCCCAGCGAGATCGCCATCTGGAGCCGAGCGGCCAGGAGGTTTGACATGACAATACCGCCCGTTGGAGCGACATTTCCAGGGATGAAGGTTGTAAGGACGCCCTCGACGACCGGGATCGCCGCCGGGCCATGTCGTCGGCAATCTCAACCCGACGCCTCACTCATGTCCGGCAGAAATCAGGAGACCTGGGCAATGAGAACCGGGCCACGGTACTCTGATGTTGGGTACGACGGGTTCCGTCGCCGGGAAATCCACGGATTCCGGGGACGAAACCCGTCGCACTCATGATGATTTTGGGTAAGGCTCGTCGAAGCCGACCCGGTCTCCTTGCTCGAGCTTCCAAGTCCTGAACGATCCGCGACTTGTTCCCATCGGTCGCCTCCATGCGGGTCGGGTCAAAGACCTCGTGTCCCGGTCGCCGACGAGACTGGGGATACTGGTGGACCTGATCCTTATCCCCCTTTGAGGCGGGGATGGAGATCGAACGATAAGTTAGGGCGGCCCGATCGGGCCGCCGCCCGGGCGAATTCCCCAAGCAATTGTGAGCCAACGTCATTCATTGTAGGCGCCTCAGCGCTGGCCGCAAACGCTCCCTCGCGGGATCCGCCTCGGCACAGCCCCGCTGTCGGGAACTCGGAGACGGAGTTGGGGTCACGTGGGTGCGGGCTCGTTTTGCTAGAATGACATCGAGGCGGCCTGGACGATCGAGACCCTCGGGAGGGAGGATCGACGGTCAGGGGCGGGGATGGACGGTCGCGTCCCGCCCCTCGATCCCTCGCGAGTGGGGGCGGGCCTTTGCGGGCGGAATGTCGATGGGACCGTCCTGGCGTCCGGGGGCGGTCCGTAGCGATGAAGGGGAGTCTCGATGGCGACGATGAGGACGATCGCGGCGCACGTCGTGACGGCGGGGGTGACGCTGGTCCTGGTGTTGGCGTCGTTCGGCGGTTATGGGTGCTCGCGGCGGCCGACGCCGCTGGCCCAGATCCCGGGGTCCCCGGCCCCGATCGGGGGATCGCGCCCCCGGCCCGCCGGGCCGGGCGCTTACCAGTTGCCGGCGGTCGCGCCTCCGGCGCTGCCGCCCGACCTGGTCAAGTGCATCGAGGCCGACGAGCAGGTCAACATCCGGGTCTACGCCGCGGTCAACAAGAGCGTCGTCAACATCACGACCGAGTCCGAGGCGGGGGGCCTCTTCGGCGACGAGACGTCCACCGGCACGGGCTCGGGGTTCGTCATCGACCGCCAGGGGCACATCATGACCAACTACCACGTGGTCGAGGGGACCGAGGAGGGGGACGGCAGCGTCCAGGTCACGCTCTTCGACGGCGCGACCTTCGATGCGCGGGTCATCGGCCTCGACGCGTCGAACGACGTGGCGATCGTCAGGATCAAGGCACCCTCGGAGAAGCTCTTCCCGGTGGCGATGGGCGACTCGTCGCGGCTCCTGGTCGGGCAGAAGATCCTGGCCTTGGGCAACCCGTTCGGGCTGGAGCGGACGCTGACGTCGGGGATCATAAGCAGCCTCGACCGGTCGTTCCGGGCCAAGAACGGCCGGACGATCAAGGGGATCATCCAGACCGACGCGGCGATCAACCCGGGCAACTCGGGCGGCCCGCTGCTGAACGCCAAGGGAGAAGTCATCGGGATGAACACGGCGATCATCAGCCAGGTCGGTCAGTCGGCGGGGATCAGCTTCGCCGTCCCGATCAACGCGATCGTCCGGATCATCCGGCCGCTGATCGAGCAAGGCCGGGTGATCCGCGCCGACCTGGGCGTGACCCGGGTCTTCGCGACCAACAAGGGGCTGCTCGTCCTGAGCCTCGTCGAGGGCGGCCCCGCCGACCGCGCCGGCATCCAGCCGATCCGGATGCGGGTCGTCCGCTACGGCGGGATGCAGTTCCGCCGGCTGGACCCCGACACGGCCGACGTGATCGTAGCCGTCGATGCCAAAAGGGTCACCAACGTGGACGAGTTGCTGACCCAGGTCGAGGCGCACGCCCCCGGCGAGGTCGCCCGCGTCACGGTGCTCCGCGACGGCCGGCTGGTCGACGTGATGGTCACCCTCGGGCAATCCTGACCGGACGTGGCCGGGACCGGATCGCTCAGGCGCATTCGGCGTCGGCGTGGCGGCCTCGGCGGCGGATCGAGCCGTATTCGACGCGGATCAGGGCCGAGGGGTCGAGATGGGTCTTGGCGGCGCGGCGGACCTGGCGGGGGGTAATTTGCGCGATCCGCTCGGGCCATTGGAGCGGCTCGTCGAGGCCCATCCCCCAGCGCTCCAGCTCCAGGAGGCGCTCGGCGCGCTGCTCGACGGTCTGGAAGTCGAAGACCCAGGCGCCGGCCAGGTAGCGCCGGGCGCGGTCGACCTCGTCGTCGGAGAAGGCGCCGGTGTGCATGGCGCGGACCTGGTCGACGATCACCGCGACGGCGCGGTCGGCCTCGTCGGGCGTGGTGCCTGCGTAGACCCGGAACAGCCCCGGCGCGACGTCGGCCGAGTCGGTGATGCCGCCGCCGACCGAGTAGGCCAGGCCCATCTCGTCGCGCAGGAGTCGGCTGAGCCGGTCGGTGAAGCCCGGGCCGCTTCCCAGGATGTGGTCGAGCACGGACAGGGCGTCGAAGTCGGGGTGGCTG
>JAFANO010000687.1 GCA_019232645.1 Planctomycetaceae bacterium
GCATCCGGCCCAGGAGTTGAGGCGTCAGCCGGCTCGCGAGCCGCGTTTTTCCATCCGCCAATGCCGCCGCATCCCCGAGATCCACGGATCCTCCCGGATCGGAGCAACCCGCCGGAATGGTGAATCGGCTTTCCCCATCGGACAAGGTGTTCCCAAGCTCCGCGATCCGTGCGCAAAGGGCGGCCCGACTCGCTCCGCGTGGGCGGCCGTCGTGTTCGCCGTTTGCGCGCCTTGGTTCAGCCTCCTCCGATCGCGTCCGGTCGGATGGGGTGGGGTTCGACGCATGACGCCGCCTGTCTTTCACCGAGGAATTGACGTCCCATGGAGCAAGCCACCGCCCGCCTCAATGCCATCGCGGCCGTGACCGCCTGGCAGCCCGATGGCCAGCGCACGAAATTCAAGGAAACCCCGATCCGCCAGCTCTTCGGCATCAACGTCTTCTCCGATGACGTGATGCGGTCACGCCTGCCGGAGCATATCTTCAAGGCGATCCGGAACACGATCAAGAAGGGGGCGCCGCTCGACCCGGCCGTGGCCGACGTCGTGGCCACCGTCATGAAGGAATGGGCGATCGAGAAGGGGGCGACCCACTACACCCACTGGTTCCAGCCGATGACCGGCCTGACGGCCGAGAAGCACGACTCGTTCCTGGCGCCGACCGAGGCGGGGGCGGCCATCGCCGAGTTTAGTGGCAAGGAGCTGGTCCGGGGCGAGCCCGACGCCTCGAGCTTCCACTCGGGCGGCATCCGCTCCACCTTCGAGGCGCGCGGCTACACTGCCTGGGACCCGACGAGCCCCGCCTTCATCCTCGAGAATCCCAACGGCACCACGCTCTGCATCCCGACCGCCTTCTGCTCCTGGACCGGCGAGGCGCTCGACAAGAAGACCCCGCTGCTCCGCTCGATGGAGGCGCTCTCGAAGCAGGCGCTTCGGGTCCTGAAGCTCTTCGGCGCCGACGCGTCGAAGGTCTACCCCACCGCCGGCCCCGAGCAGGAATACTTCCTGATCGACAAGAATTTCTACTATGCCCGGCCCGACCTGATCAACGCCGGCCGGACCCTCTTCGGCGCCAAGCCCCCCAAGGGGCAGGAGCTCGAGGACCACTATTTCGGCGCCATCTCCGAGCGCGTCCTGGCCTGCATGCTCGAGACCGAGATGGAACTCTACAAGCTGGGCGTCCCGGTCAAGACGCGGCACAACGAGGTCGCCCCGGCGCAGTACGAGATCGCGCCGATCTTCGAGAACGCCAACGTCGCCACCGACCATAACATGCTGGTCATGGAGACGATGAAGCGGGTTGCCGGCCGCTACGGCCTGCAACTGCTGCTGCACGAGAAGCCGTTCGCGGGGGTCAACGGCTCGGGCAAGCACGTCAACTGGTCGCTGTCGGACGACGAGGGCAACAACCTGCTCAAGCCGGGCGACACCCCGCACGACAACGCGCAGTTCCTTGTCTTCCTGGCGGCCGTCCTCCGCGCCGTCGCGAAGCACGGCGACCTGCTCCGGGCGGCGATCGCCTACGCGGGCAACGACCACCGGCTCGGCGCCAACGAGGCACCGCCGGCGATCCTCTCGGTCTTCGTGGGCGAGCAGCTCCAGGACATCATCGACCAGATCGAGAAGGGGGGTACCCGCAGCACCAAGGTCGGCGGCACGATGACCGTCGGCGTCTCGATCCTGCCGACCCTGCCCCGCGACGCCGGCGACCGCAATCGGACCAGCCCGTTCGCCTTCACCGGCAACAAGTTCGAGTTCCGCGCCGTCGGCTCGAGCCAGTCGATCGCCGGCCCCAACCTGGTCCTGAACACGATCGTCGCCGAGAGCCTCGACGAGATCGCCACAGCGCTGGAGAAGGCCGTCTCGTCGGGCAAGGATCTCAACGCCGAGATCCAGGCGCTGCTGCCCAAGTGGATCGCCGAGAGCAAGCACGTCATCTTCAACGGCGACAACTACAGCGAGGCCTGGCACGCCGAGGCCGAGAGGCGCGGCCTGCCCAACCGCAAGAGCACGGTCGACAGCCTGCCCGACCTGATCGCGCCCAAGTCGATCGCGCTGTTCGGCAAGTACGGCGTCTTCTCCGAGCGCGAGCTGCACGCGCGGTTCGAGATCCTCCTGGAGAACTACAATAAGACGATCAACATCGAGTCGCAGTTGACCGTCCAGATCGCGCGGAGGACGATCCTCCCGGCCGCGCTGCGCTACCAGTCCGAGGTCGCGCAGTCGATCTCCAACCTCAAGGCCGCCGGCGTCAACCCGCCGAGCACGGAGGTCGACCTGCTCAACGACTTGACCGCGACGATCCAGGACCTGCAGAGCCGGATCGCCGCGCTGGCCAAGGTGTGCGATGAACACGTGTCGGGCGGTACCCTGGCGCACGCCAAATACTCCCGCGACGTCGTCATCCCTGCCATGAACGCCGTCCGCAACGCCGGCGACAAGCTCGAGACGCTCGTCGCCGACGACCTCTGGCCCCTGCCGACCTACCAGGAGATGCTCTTCATTAAGTGAGCTGCTCTCCGGAGGGTTGAGGAAGTCCGGGCCGCCGACGCCTCGTGAAGGGATCGGCGGCCCGTTTCCCCGCGCCTTGGCTTTTCAGCCCGAGTCCGGCCAGTCATCGGCGACGGTCAGGAGGCGGGACAGCGGCAACTCGAAGCCGGGCAACAATTCGGTCCGGTATGTATCCGGCTCGGCAATCGTCAGCTCGAGAGGCCCCTCGGGCTGGTTGCGGACGACCGTCATCTGGCGGCGGAAGCGGTCGATGATCCAGGATTCGACCACTCCGACGGCGAGGTATTCGTGTCGTTTTTCCACGTCATCGCGCTCCCAGTCTCGCTTGTCCCGCGACACGAATTCCACGACGATGGTGGGCACGTCCTTCTTGGGGTTCGGTCGGCGGCCTAGACCCGCCCAGATGACCCGATCGGCCCGACGTCGGCAGTCGAGCGTCTGGATGTAGCGTTCGGGCAACGTGTCGTCCAGTGCCGAGCCTTGGGGATGCTCGCGCCGGTATTGACGGAGCATCATCCCCAGCTCGTCATTCGGCCCCGCTTCCGCTTCCCGGGGGATGGGCGTCACGACCAGGACTCCGTGGATGAGTTCGTAGCGATACCGATCGTCGTAGTCGGTGATGGCATCGAACTCCTCCGGCGTCATGAGGATTCCCGCGGAGGCCGGGCCGATCGGCTTGGCATCAGTCTGCGCCGTGCTCATCGAGGAATTCCAGAAAACCTCTGGGCATCAAGGTCACGACGATCTATCGATTGTATCGCTCACTCGGTGAGGGACTACCTGCGTGAGGGACTACCTGCCCTCGACATGAAACCGAAATCATGCGCGTTGATCCTCATTCCCCTCGGGCGCGGGGCCGTCCGCGAGGCGGGAGGGGCCGCGGCGTCCGCGCCGGGAGAACTGGCTCTTGCGGGGCTTGGCCGAGCCGGGGGTGATCGTCGAGGAATGGAGGATGTCGAGGTCGCGCCAGTCGGGGACCTTCCAGGGCTCCCGGATCTTCGAAACGATCAGGGGGAGGAATCCCCGGTTGATCTCGAAGCCGACCCCCGATCGCCCCATCGTCTGGCAGACTTTCAGGGTCGTCCCGGAGCCCAGGAAGGGGTCGAGGACCCGATCGCCCGGGT
>JAFANO010000645.1 GCA_019232645.1 Planctomycetaceae bacterium
TGACACGCTCGATCGGCTGATATCGCACGGAGGCGTCGGGTTTTCTCCTTGCGCGGTTTCCGGTAAGGAGGATTCCGATCGGGGTCGCCCAGAGCCGATCGCACGGTGCGCGTCTCGGCCGTGGCGGGGCGGCGGGTTCCCAGAGGAGAGGGTGCCAGGGTTGGGGGAGAGGCAGGATGAGAGGGTGCCAGGGTTGGGGGAGAAACAGACGGATATGGCCGAGTTAATGACCACCGACGTGCGCGCGCTTCTCGATCGCAATCCGTTCGACAACACGGCGGTGGCCGACCTGTGCGAGGTGCTCGGTCGCGACCCCTCGCGTTATCGGACCTTGCGCGACGCCGTGGCCGCCATGCGCGATCGCGAAAAGGGATCAATGCGGCCCGACATCTACCTGCGGCTGGGGGTGGGCGAGGTCCTGCTCGGCCGCTATCAGTCGGGCCTCGACGCTTTGGACAAGGCGGGCGACGTGGGCCTGGCGCACTTCCATCGCGGGCTGGCGCTGGAGAACCTTCAGCGCTGGGGCGAGGCCGCGGAGGCGTTCGAGGGGGCCGCCAAGGCGGGCTATGACGCCAAGCAGGCCGAGCTCCACCGCGGCGGGGTGCTGCGCCGCTCGGGACGGATCGAAGAGGCGCAGCAAATCCTGTCCGGGCTCGAAACGCTGGCCGGCAGCTCTGCCGAGTATCACTACCAGCGAGGCAGCCTCAGGGCCGCCGAGGGCGAGCTGACCCAAGCCGCCGCCGAGTTCGAGAAGGCGTTGAGCCTCGACCGTGACCATACCGGCGCGCTCTTCGAGCTGGCCTACATCAACGACCTCTACGGCAACGACGAGGCCGCCGTCGAGTATTATAAGCGCTGCACCCTGCGTCCGCCGGTCCCCCTGGCCGCGCTGATCAACCTCGGCGTCCTGTACGAGGACGAGATGAGGTTCCGCGACGCCGAGTCGTGCTACCGTCGGGTGCTCGCCTTCGACCCGAACCACTCCCGCGCCCGGCTCTTCTTCAAGGATTGCCGCGCCAGCAAGGACATGTACTATGATGAGGAGGCCGAGCGCGGCTTCACCGTGCTCCGCCAGCTCCTGGAGATCCCGGTCACCGACTTCGAACTCTCGGTCCGCAGCCGCAACTGCCTCCGCAAGATGAACATCCGGACGCTCGGCGACCTGACCCGGACGACCGAGGCGGCGCTGCTGGCCAGCAAGAACTTCGGCGAGACCTCGCTCTCCGAGATCAAGGAGATGATGTCCTCCAAGGGCCTCCGGCTGGGCATGGCGCTGGAGGGGGGCGAGCGCGCCGCCAGCGACCTCCGCGTCGAGCCGGTCGAGGAGCTCTCGCAGGAGGAGAAGGCGCTCTTGGCCAAGCCGATCAGCGACCTCAACCTCTCCGTCCGGGCACGCAAGTGCATGACCAAGCTCGGCATCCAGACCGTCGGCGAGCTGATCGCCCACACCGGCGACGAACTCATGGAGTGCAAGAACTTCGGCGTGACCTCGCTCAACGAGGTCCGCGAGAAGCTGGCCGAGTTCAATCTGAAGCTCAAGAACGAGTAAGCCGCGCCGTTGTCGCGCCCGGTCCGGTTCCAGACGCTGCTCCGCGACCCCACTTCGGCCGCCCGGCGGGGCCGCCTGATCACCCCGCACGGCACGGTGGAGACGCCCGCCTTCATGCCCGTCGGCACCCAGGCGACGGTCAAGGGGATCACCCCCGACCACCTCGCTGCCTCGGGGACGGTCATGTTGCTGGCCAACACGTATCACCTGGCGCTCCGGCCCGGGGAGGACGTGGTGGCACGGATGGGCGGCCTCCACGGCTTCATGGGCTGGGACGGGCCGATCCTGACCGACTCGGGCGGGTTCCAGGTCTTCAGCCTTGCGGCCCGCTCGAGGCTCTCGGAGGGCGGCGTGGCGTTCCGCTCGCATATCGACGGCCGCCTGCTGGAGCTGACCCCCGAGCGCGCCATCGCCATCCAGGAGGCGCTGGGCGCCGACATCACGATGTGCCTCGACCACTGCCCTGCCTTGCCTGCGACCAAAGAGGCGGTCGCCGACGCCGTCGGCCGGACCGTCCACTGGGCAGGGCGCTGTCGGGACGCCCACACGCGCCCGGACCAGGCCCTCTTCGGGATCGTCCAGGGGGGGCACCACGCCGACCTCCGCGCCGAATGCGCCGAGGCGCTGATCAAGCTCGACTTCGACGGCTTCGCCGTCGGGGGCGTCAGCGTGGGCGAGAGCCGCGAGCAGGTCCGCGAGGCCCTGGCGGTGACCACGCACCACCTACCGGAGGACCGGCCCCGCTACCTCATGGGGGTCGGCCGCCCGCGGGACATCCTCGACGCCGTCGCGACCGGCATCGACCTCTTCGACTGCGTCCTGCCGACTCGTAACGGCCGCAACGCCACGTGCCTGACCGACCGCGGGCTGGTCAAGCTCCGCAACGCCTCGCACCGGCTCGATCCCGGACCGATCGAGGACGGATGTCCTTGCCTGGCCTGCTGCAACTTCAGCCGTGCGTATCTCCGCCACCTCTTCCTGGCCAAGGAGATGCTCGGCCCGATCCTGGCCTCGATCCACAACGTCACCTACCTCCACCGGCTGACGCGGCGGATCCGCCAGGCGATAACCGAGGGGCGATTCGTCCCGTTGAGGGCGGAAGTTCTTGAAGCGTTGGGACCCTAACGGTTAGAGTGCATCTTGTAGGGATGCGGCCCCTCGCGACGGAGCGATCGTCCACTTCCTCGCGCCGGGTTCATTGCCTCCCCTCGCCCCCAGCCTCCAGGGATTCATCGAAATGCCCGGATTGTTCTCCGCCATCCCCCTCCTGTTCGCCGAGAACGCCGCTGGTGCGCAAGGCCCCGGCCTGATCAATACCCTGATCCCCCTGCTGCCCATCCCCCTCTTGTTCTACCTCTTGATCTTCCGCCCCCGGCAGCTCGAAGAGCGGAAGCGGAATGCCATGCTCAACGCGATGAAGCCGAAGGACAAGGTCCTGACGGCGGGGGGGATCTACGGCACCGTGGTCTCGGTGGACAAGGAGCAGGATCGGGTGGTCGTCCGCGTGGACGACGACAAGGGGATCAAGTTCGCGTTCGGCAGGGCGTATATCATCAAGGTTGTCGACAGCTCCCCGGAGAAGCCCGCGGACGCCTCTTGAGGCCCCCCTTCGGGGGCGAGGATCATTGAAGAGAAGTCGGGGGCCTCCGGCCGCCCCCGTCCCGCCGGAGGCCGATCGAGCGCCGACGTCGGCGCGGACCCATCCCGATTCAGATCGCGACCCGCTCCGTTGGCACAGGCCCTCAGCCGCTAGGAACTTGCGATGGAAGCGTTCGGCTATTTTTTCTACCTCTGCTTGGCGCTCAGCCTGGTCCTGACCGTGGTCGGCCTGGCGCTTTCGAAGAAGCTCCACTTCAGGTTCGGGATCATCCTGACCTGCACCTTCGCGGGCCTGCTGGCCCTGTGGCCGCCGCAGGAGAAGTTGAAGCTGGGCATCGACCTGTCGGGCGGGACGATCCTGGTCTACGAGGTCGTCAAGGAGAACCTGCCCGCCAACTTCAATATGGACGAGCTGATCTCGGCGCTGAAGCATCGCGCCGACCCGCAGGGGATCAAGGAAATCCCGATCCGCAAGATCGGCGGCAACCGGCTGGAGATCATCCTGCCGGCCGACGAGGACGTCGACGAGGTCAAGCGGATGCTGACCGACGTCGGGGCGTTGGAGTTCCGGATCCTGGCCACGTACAAGCACACCAGCGACGCCGACGTGAAGCGGGCCCTCGGCCCGACCGGGCGTTCGAAGCCGCCGCTCCGGTATCTGTGGGCCCGGCTCGGCGAGGTCTCGACCGGCTCCCACCCGACCACCACCGCCACGACGATCACCGACCCCGCCCAGGACTGGAAGAAGAACCGCTACGCGGGGATCAACGTCGAGCTGACCGGCAAGGACGCCTCGGGGGCCGAGCGGGTGGTCGTGGTGCCGATCGTCCGGAACTCCACCGACACGCTTGTCCTGGCGCGACCGCACGGCCTGAGCAAGGTCACTTCGTACCGGGTCGAGTACAACCCCAGCGAGATCGGCCGCGGGGTCGATCCCAAGAACCCCCGACCCAACGACCCGATCATCCGCGAGGACAAAGTGGCCCCGGGCCGGGTCGAGCGGTCGATCCTCGCCAACATCGACCGCGAGGACGTCACCGGCAAGTATCTCCAGCGGGTCTATGCCACCCAGGACGAGCGGCTCCAGCCTGCCGTCGGATTCGTCTTCAACCGCCAGGGCGCGCGGAAATTCGGCAAGCTGACCCGCGAGCACCTGCCCGAGGAGGGGGACGCCTTCAAGTTTCAACTGGCGATCCTACTCGACAACCTGGTGATGTCGGCGCCGTCGATCAATTCCGAGATCCGCGACCAGGGGATCATCGAGGGGGGCGGTCAGGGCTTCAAGGCCAAGGAGGTCGACTACCTGATCAAGATCCTCCAGGAAGGGAGCCTGCCGGCCAGCCTGAATCCCAACCCGCTCCAGGAGGAGAGGGTCGGCCCGACCCTGGGCGAGGACACCATCGCCAAGGGAGTCCGCGCCATCTGGGTCTCGATGCTGGTCGTGCCGATCTTCATGGTCATCTACTACCGGTTCGCCGGGGTGGTCGCCGTCGTCGCCCTGCTGCTGAACATGATCCTGCTGATCGGCACGATGGCGTTCATGCAATCGACCTTCTCGCTGCCCGGCCTGGCGGGCCTGGCGCTGACGATCGGCATGGCGGTGGACGCCAACGTCCTCGTCTTCGAACGCATGCGCGAGGAGAAGGAGCGGGGCGCCAGCCTGGTGCACCAGATCCGCAACGGGTTCAACCGCGCCTGGGTGACGATCTTCGACTCGCACGTCACGCAGCTCCTCTCGAGCATCGTGTTGTGGTGGGTCGGCACCGAGGAAGTCAAGGGCTTCGCCCTGACGATGATCATCGGCATGCTCTGGAACCTGTTCACGGCGGTCTTCGTCTCGCGCGTCATCTTCGAGCTCTTCTATGTGAAGGGCTGGCTCAAGAAGCTGACGATGATGAAGCTGATGAGCAAGACGAACATCGACTTCATCGGCCCGCGCTACTACTGCATCGCCGGGTCGCTGATCGTGATCGCCCTGGGCCTGGGCGCGACCTTGCTGCGGGGCCGGACGATGTACAACATCGACTTCACTGGCGGCACGCTGGTCACGATCCGGCTCAACGAGCGGGACCCCGCCGTCAAGGCGCTCAACGAGTCGCAGCGGGCTAGCTTCGTCCGGCAGAAGGCCGGCGTCCTCCCCGACGTCACGGTCGAGAGCCTGATGGTCGGCCAGGACCGGCGGCGGAACCGCTTCAACATCCGGACGACCGACCAGGACCTCGAGCACGTCAAGGCAACCATCTTGAAGGCGTTCGGCCCGAGCCTGGAGCGCGTCACGCTGACCCACGGCGAGGGCAAGCCGATCGCTACCACGTGGACGCCGGAGTCCGGCGGGTCCGCCCCGGCCGCGGCCGAGAACCGCTTCCCCGGCGGCCGGCAATACGAGCTGAAGTTCAACACGCTGACGTTCAACAGCACGCAGCCCCCCGCGCAGGTCGTCGCGGGCATCTTCGCCAACGACGTCCTGGCCAAGGCGAAGATCGCCAACCCGACCGCGCGATTCGAGATCGTGAATCCGCCCCCGGGTTCGCCGCCGAACACCCTGATCCTGAGGACCGACCTGGAGCCCGACGTGGCCCAGCTGTCGCTCACGACGCTCGGGGTGTCGCTGGCCAATAACCGCGACCTGCTGTTCGAGCGGATCACCAACTTCGGCGGGACCGTCGCGGCGGAGACCCGCACCCTGGCCCTGATCGCCACGGTCGCGAGCTGGCTGATCATCATCGCGTATCTCTGGTTCCGGTTCCGCTCGCTGACCTACGGCCTGGCCGCGGTCATTGCCGTCGTCCACGACGTTCTGGTCACGCTGGGCGCGGTGGCGGTCAGCTACTGGCTGGCGAACGTCCCGATCATCAGCAACGCCCTGATGCTCGAGCCGTTCAAGATCGACCTGCCGATGATCGCTGCCTTCCTGACGCTGATCGGCTTTTCGGTCAACGACACGATCGTCATCTTCGACCGGATCCGGGAGATCAAGGGCAAGACCCCCTACCTGACCTCCACGATGGTCAACGACGCAATCAACCAGACCTTGAGCCGGACGATCCTGACCTCGTTGACCGCCTGGCTCGTGGTCGTGATCCTCTACATCATGGGGGGCGAGGGGCTGCACGGCTTCGCATTCGCGCTGGTCGTCGGTTTCCTGAGCGGGACCTACAGCACGGTCTACATCGCCACCCCGATCCTCATCGACTGGATCGGCACGAAGCCGAAGCCATCGGAGGTTGACCAGGAATTTGCCGCGACGAGGTAAGATGCCATCCGCGGCGCACGGGTCCTGGGCCCCGAAGGGATGTGGGTCATTCGTCCAGGGCCCCAGCCACGATGCGACCGAAAAAGGATCTCCGAAGCCCCAAGGGGCGGCAGGACCGCTTGGCAAGACATGCGTCCTCTCGCCCCTCAGGGGTTTGCTCCCTGAGCACGCTCTTCCGGTATTTCGGGGGGCTTCCCACCACTACGGCGATGAATTGCCCTGGTGGGAGTCGGGGATCGATCGGCCACCGAAGAGCCACCCGTCGAGCATCATACCAAGGGCCACACCCACCGCGTAGCAGGCGAGATCGCTCCAGAGGAAGCCGAAACCCAGGACCAGCCCCCCGAGCGTGGTCGCGCGGACGGCGTCGATCCAAGGGGCATGGTAGAGCTGGCTGAGCTCGATGGCCAAGGAGAACAACAGCGCAAGAATCGCCGCGTCTCGGGTCGAGAGCGACAGCCGGAGTAGACCGATGCCCAGGAAGGCCGCCAACGCCCAGAGAGTGTCCCCCGCATAGGTGGCGAAGAACCAGGGCAGGGTCCGCGCGAACTTCCTCGAGCCCAGTCCCAGCGCTGCGACGACGGCGATGACCAGCGCCGATCGTGTCCACCTCCTCCGATGAAC
>JAFANO010000725.1 GCA_019232645.1 Planctomycetaceae bacterium
CGGCGGAGGGGGGGCGACTCTTTCAGGAGCAGCCGGCGGATCCCGGCACTACAGCGGAACAGGGCCCGAACGTAATCGTGGCTGTAGCTATCCGAATCCTTCGGTGGCTTGACCCTGATCAAGCGGGGGTGGACGTCCGGCTTGACGATGAAGCCGAGCGCACGTGCCTTGAGGAGCACGGCCAGGCACTCGGCGTCCGTGGGAGGCCACGGCGCGGGGGTCGCCAGATCCGAACCGTCGGCGACGGATTGGAATCGCTCGGAGTCCGGGATCATCGGTCCACCCCCCCTCGGATCGGGAGGGCGCCGGCGGTTTCATCGACCTGGAGCGGAGCCTCGAGGCGGGCGGCCTCGATTTCAGCTTCGGAGGGGGGCGGGTCGAGCCGCGAAAAGTCTTCTTGCTTTTTTGTCGGAATGGCGTAGACTGGCATTGATTGAACTCGTATTCATCGGAGATTCTTCCCCTTTTTTTGGGATCGCTATCCTTGGCTCGGGATAGTTTTCCCCTGAACGGGATAACTCTTGTCGATACGGTTGTTTGGTCGTCCGCCTCGCTTGAATCACCGTTTGATCAAGATCGGCCCCCCGGTTCGTCCCCGCGGGGCCGATCGCATTTTGTACGTGATCACCCCGAGTATTCGTTGACCCCGGATTGGGGCAAGGAGTCGTCCGCGAAGAGGGAGGGGTCCTGGCGGTCGCGCCGGGAGAACTGGCTCTTGCGCGGCTTGGCCGAGCCGGGGGTGCTCGTCGAGGAATGGAGGATGTCGAGGTCGCGCCAGTCGGGGACCTTCCAGGGCTCCCGGATCTTCGAAACAATCAGGGGGAGGAATCCCCGGTTGATCTCGAAGCCGACCCCCGATCGCCCCATCGTCTGGCAGACTTTCAGGGTCGTCCCGGAGCCCAGGAAGGGGTCGAGGACCCGATCGCCCGGGTCGGTGTAGCATTCCAGGAAGAAGGCGACGAGCTCCTCGGGGTAGGCCGCGACGTGGTAGCCCAGGTCCTTGACATTCGGCGGCCGGTAGGCCGGGATCCGGATCACGTTGCCCAGGCATCGGCCCCGGGCGTCCTTCTTGTGTGCGCGGGGGTCGGCCTCGGCGTATTTCTGGGGCACCCTCGGCTTGTGGAACGTGAACGCCGACGACCCGTCCTTCGTGAAGACGAGGCACGACTCGAACTTGTTGTCCAGCAGCCGCTCCCGGTAGTGGTTGGGCTGCGGCAGCGCGTTCGGGATGTACCAGATGACGTGGTCCCAGAGCCGCCATCGCCTCATCGCGGCGACGATGTCGAAGGCGATCGGGTAGAACGTCTTCTCATGCCGCCGCGAGTTCACGTTGATGACGAGCACCGCGTCGCGGCGGGCGCAACGATAGCATTCGTCCCAGACCAGGTTGAGCTGCCCCAGGTAGTCGGCGTAGCTCGACTGCCCGACTTGGCCCGGGCTGCCGTAGTCCTTCAGGTGCCAGTAGGGGGGGCTGGTGATAACCAGGTCGATCGACCCGTCGGGGATCATCGGCATCGCGCGCGCGTCGCCGAGGTAGACCGTCTGCATCCCGACGACAGGCCCGGAGGCTTCGGGCTCGACCGTCTCGGGGGGATCGGGCGGGACCTGGGACATCAATCGAACCTCGGCTCGGAGGGATGGAGGAGGGGACCATTGCGCAAGGAGTTACGCCAGGAGGCGTCGCCTGTCAAGGCTGCCCAAGGGCACTCCCTCCATGCCCGCACGCTTCGCGGGATTCTTCGCAAGTTTCCCTTGACAGGGCGGTCGCGGGTTGCGTTTAGTATTATGAATTTCGATAAAATCCCGGGCGCACTATTCATGAATCGCTCAAACGGGCGAGGCGGGATGCATCTGAAGGCGCTGAAGATCTTCTGTGACGTGGTCCGGTGGGCGAGCTTCTCGCGGGGGGCCGCGGAGAACCGGATCTCCCAGTCGTCGGCGAGCCAGGCGGTCCACCAGCTCGAGCAGCACCTGGGTGTGAAGCTGATCGACCGGTCGAAGCGGCCGCTCGTCCTGACGACGCACGGCAAGGTCTATTATGACGGGTGCAAGGACCTGGTCGGCCGCTACCTGGAGATCGAGAACCGGGTCAAGGCGCTGGAGGACGATCACAACGTCGTCGGGACGGTCGGGGTGGCCTCGATCTACTCGGTTGGGCTGCACCACATGAGCCAGTACGTCAAGATCTTCGGCGAGCAATACCCGGGGGCGAGCGTCCAGCTCGAGTATCTGCATCCGACGCGGGTCGTCGAGAGCGTCTTCCAGGGAGGGGTCGAGCTCGGGCTCATCTCGTATCCGCGCAAGTGGCCGGATCTGAAGGTCATCCCCTGGCGCGAGGAGGAGATGGTCCTGGCGGTCCACCCGTCGCACCGGTTCGCCGGCCTGGGGTCCGTCCCGGTCGCCCGGCTCGACGGCGAGACGTTCGTCAGCTTCGATTCCGACCTGACGATCCGGCGGGTCATCGACCGGTTCCTCCGGCATCATGACGTGCAGTTCCGGGTCGCGCTGGAGTTCGACAACATCGAGACCATCAAGCGCGCCGTCGAGATCCCGTCAGGGGTGGCGATCCTGCCGGCCCCGACGCTGACGCGCGAGGTCGCCGCGGGCACGCTGGCGGCGGTCCGGATCGACGGCCAGGACTCCGCGGATCGCCTGACCCGGCCGCTGGCGATCATCCACCGGCGGCACCACCAACTCAGCTTGACGGCGTCGCGATTCCTGGAGTTGCTGACGGGCGAGGATGGGGCCTCGCCCACCTCGGCCAACGGCCACGTCCACGCGAAGTCTTGAGCCGACAAGACGTTATCCCGACCCAATCGGGCGATCCAGGTTCTCCCAAGTCCCTCGACCGAATCGATTGGTGGGTCGTGCCCACCCGATGCGAGCCCCCTCGCGAGTCGCATCGAGACCAACTGTTGTCCGCAGAGTCCGAGCCCACGGGACATGTCTTGAGGGAGTAACGCATCATGAGTTCAGGAGTACCGGGACCACAGGGCCTGTACGACCCGCGGCATGAGCATGAGAGCTGCGGCGTCGGTTTCGTGGTGGATCTCAAGGGCCGGAAGTCGCATCGGCTGATCCGCGACGGCCTGGCCGCGCTGATCAATCTGAACCACCGCGGCGCCTGCGGGTGCGAGGTCAACACCGGCGACGGCGCCGGCATCCTGATCCAGATCCCGCACGAATTCTTCAGCGCGCGCTGCCGCCCCCTGGGCATCGAGCTGCCCGCGCCGGCCGCGTACGGCGTCGGCGCCCTGTTCTCCTCGCCCAACCCCGAACAGCACGCCTTCGGCGCCCGGATCTTCGAGCGGATCGTCGCCGAGGAGGGCCAGGAGATGCTGGGCTGGCGGCGGGTCCCGACCGACAACGCGCTGCTCGGCGAGACCGCCAGGGCCGTCGAGCCCGCGATCTATCATGCCTTCATCGGTCGGGGCCCCAGGGTCGCCGACGCCGACGCGTTCGAGCGCAAGCTCTATGTGATCCGCAAGCGGTTCGAGACCGAGATCGAGAACTCGGGGCTCGCTGATCGCAAATTCTTTTTCTTCGCCAGCCTATCGTGCCGGACGCTGATCTATAAAGGGATGCTCACGCCCCACCAGGTTGGCGCCTACTTCGCCGAGGACCTGGGAGACCCACTCCTGGCCAGCGCGCTGTGCCTGTTCCACTCGCGGTTCAGCACCAACACCTTCCCGAGCTGGCCGCTGGCGCATCCGTACCGGATGATCGCGCACAACGGCGAGATCAACACGCTCCGCGGCAACATCAACTGGATGCGCGCCCGCGAGGCACTGTTCGACTCCGCGCTGTACGAGCCGGGCGACGTCGCCAAGCTGCTGCCGATCATCCGCGAGGGGCTGAGCGACACCGCGTGCCTCGATAATGCCATCGAGCTGCTGGTGCGCTCCGGCTACAGCCTGCCGCACGCGATGATGATGCTGATCCCCGAGGCGTGGGAGAACCACGAGACGATGTCGCAGGCGAAGAAGGACTTCTACGCCTACCATGGCTGTCTCATGGAGGCGTGGGACGGCCCGGCGTCGATCGGGTTCACCGACGGCAA
>JAFANO010000037.1 GCA_019232645.1 Planctomycetaceae bacterium
CTGGCCCCGGAGGAAGTCGTCCGGTGGGCCCGCCTGGCTGAGACGATCGAGGACCGAGGCGAGTGGCTCAGGCAGTTGCAAGACTGGATCCGCGAGGAGCTGGCCCCGCGCCTCGGGGGCGGTTAGGAGGTGATAGGTATGGTCACGACCGTAGATTCCGGGACGAGGACGTCGGCCCCCGACCAACGCTTCCTGCTGCGCGACGTGGGCTGGGAGGGATACGAGACGATGCTCAAGCTGGTTGGTGATCGACGGATCCGCATCACCTACGACCGGGGGGACCTGGAGCTCATGTCGCCGTCGCTGGAGCATGAGAAGTTTCGCGATTTGCTGGGCGTGTTCATCCGTCATATCGCCTTCGGCCTGCGCATCCCCTGCCGCGGCGCGGGCTCGACGACCTGGCGGCGGAGGGCCAAGGATCGCGGCTTGGAGGCCGATACCTGCTTCTACCTGGCCAGCTTCCCGCACGTCCGAGGTAAGGAGTCGATCGACCTGAATGTCGATCCGCCTCCGGACCTGGCGATCGAGGTCGAGATCAGCCGGAGCGCGCTCGACCGCATGGGCATCTACGCCGCGCTGGGGGTGTCGGAGGTCTGGCGGTTCGATGGCGAGGCGCTCCGGGTCGAGCAGCTCCAGGCCGACGGGACCTACGCGGCCGCGACCAGCAGCCGGAGCTTCCCCTTGCTCACCCCGGAGGAAGTGGTCCGGTGGGTCCGCTTGGCCGAGGCGATCGAGGATGAGACCGAGTGGCTCGGGCAGTTGCAGGCCTGGATCCGCGATGAGCTGGCCCCGCGGGTCGGGGCTTGAAAAGTCCTGGGGTCATCCCCGCGCGGGGCGTGAGGACGAGAGCAACCGTGCGGGTTGAAGAACGTCGAGATGAATCCATCATGATGAGCTGGCTTGTTTCCACATCGCTCCGCCTCCGCGTGCTCGTGCTGGCGCTGGCGATCGTGCTGATGATCGTGGGGGTCCGGACGGCCAGGAATGCGCCGCTGGACGTGTTCCCCGAGTTCGCGCCGCCGCTGGTCGAGGTCCAGACCGAGGCGCCGGGGCTCTCGACCGAGGAGGTCGAGAGCCTGGTCAGCGTGCCGCTGGAGAACGCGCTCAACGGCACGATCGGGCTCAAGACGATCCGGTCGAAGTCGGTGCTCGGGCTGTCGTCGGTGGTGCTGATCCTCAAGGAGGGGACCGACCTGATGGCGGCGCGGCAGGTGGTGCAGGAGCGGCTCTCGGTCGAGGCGCCGAGGCTGCCCGCGGCGGCGCATCCGCCGGTGATCCTGCCGCCCTTGTCCTCGACGAGCCGGCTGCTCAAGATCGGCGTCTCGTCCCGGACGCTCTCGCAGATGGACTTGACGATCCTGGCCAAGTGGACGATCCGGCCCCGCTTGATGGCGATCCCCGGCGTGGCCAACGTGGCGATCTGGGGCCAGCGCGATCGGCAGTACCAGGTGCTGGTGGACCCCGACCGGCTCCGCGCCCACGCGGTGACGCTCGACACGGTCGTCAAGGCCGTGACCGACGCCTCGGCCGTCGCCGCGGGCGGGTTCGTGGATATGCCCAACCAGCGGATCGCCGTCCGGCACCGCTCGCCGATCGAGGAGCCCGAGGACCTCGCCAAGGTCGCCGTCGCCTTCCGCAACGGCGCCCCGCTGCGGCTGGGCGACGTCGCCGACGTGAAGGTCGGCTTCCCGCCACCGATCGGCGACGCCGTCATCAACGACGGGCCGGGGCTCCTGCTGATCGTCGAGAAGCAGCCGACGGGCAACACCCTCGAGGTCACCCGCAACGTCGAGAAGGCGCTCGACGATCTCCGGCCGGGCCTCCAGGGAGTGGACCTCGACCCGACGATCTTCCGGCCCGCCACGTTCATCGAGCGGTCGCTCGAGAATCTCAAGCACGCGATGTACGTCGGCTGCGCGCTGGTGGTCGTCATCCTGGTGACTTTCCTGTTCGACTGGCGGACGGCGCTGATCAGCCTGACGGCGATCCCGCTGTCGCTGATGGCCGCGACGGTCGTGCTCGTCTGGTGGGGCGCGACGATCAACACGATGGTCCTGGCGGGCCTGGTGATCGCGATGGGCGAGGTCGTCGACGACGCGATCATCGACGTCGAGAACATCGTCCGTCGGCTCCGCCTCAACCGCGCCTCGGCCCGCCCCCTGCCCCCCTTCCGCGTGGTGCTCAACGCCTCGCTCGAGGTCCGCAGCGCGGTCGTCTACGCCAGCCTGATCGTGATCCTCGTGTTCCTGCCGGTGTTCTTCCTGGAGGGCCTGGCCGGCTCGTTCTTCCGGCCGCTGGCGATGGCCTACGTGCTCGCCATCGGCGCCTCGCTGCTGGTCGCCTTGACGGTGACGCCGGCCCTCTCGCTGATGCTCCTGACCGGGGCGACCTCGTGCCATCGCGACTCACCGCTGGTCCGCGTGCTCAAGTGGGTCTGCCGCGGGATCCTGCCGGCGATCGCGCGGCGGCCAACGCTCGCGGTGCTGGTGCTGGCGGCCGCGTTCGCCGCGACCGGCTCTGCCGTCACCGGCCTGGGCGAGGAGTTCATGCCCAACTTCCAGGAG
>JAFANO010000719.1 GCA_019232645.1 Planctomycetaceae bacterium
AAGAACTGGCCGTTCCAGTCGTCGAGGTATCGCATCACGCCCAGTCCGATCTGGTGGAGATGGCTCTGGCAGTCCATCCGCCGCGACGCCTCCCGTACCCCTTGCACCGCGGGGAGCAGGAGCGCAACCAGGACCGCGATCACGACGATGACGACCAGCAGCTCGATCAGAGTGAACGCGCGGCGAGTGGTGCGGATCATTTGGAACAACTCTGGGGGGTGTTTCGCCGTCGCTCGGTATTACGAAGATAATAGAGATAATACCCACGTTCGCCGCATGCAAGGGGCTGGTTCTGCTGGCGCCTGCGGCGCCCGGCGCGGCCTCCGGCGTCAGAGCGAGGGGGCCATCAGGGCCAGGGTGAGGGCGTATCGTGCCAGAGATTTTGGTAATGTGTTCGGGCCGCCGAGCGGGATCGAATCGTCGGCGGGTGGAACGTCCGGGACGACGAAACCCCGAGAGTCGAGCTGCGCCGATGAAGAAGCACCCGGTCCGCGCCCTGCTGGTCAATGCCGCCCTGGTCGCCCTGGCGTTCGGACTTTTGGGGCTGGTGATCTGGAAGAACCGCGGTCAGATCCACGAGATCTTCGGCCGCAAGCTCGATCTGCGGCTGATCGCGCTGGCCTTCGCGGTCTATTTCACGAGCCTCTCGTTGACGTTCTTACGATGGTACTGGCTGGTCCGGGTCATCGAGCCCACGTTCAAGCTCCGGCACGCGACGCTGCTGGGCTACATCGGCAATGTCTTCAACCTGGTGATCCCGGGGGCGGTCGGGGGCGACCTGATCAAGGCCGCCTACCTGATCCGGATGCGGATCAACAAGACGCAGGCGATCGCGTCGATGGTGCTGGACCGGATCCTGGGCCTGCTCGGGCTGTTCCTGCTGGCGGGTGTCGCCGGGGTGGTGGCCTGGCCGATGGCGACGGTCGAGGTCCGCCGGCTGGTCGTGATCGCCTGGGTGCTGTTCGCGGCGGGGGCCCTGGGCCTGACGGCGGTCTTCACGCAGGCCCTGACGCGAAGGTTCCCCGGCCTGCTGAGCGGCCACGGCCGGATCTCGATGATCCTCAACGAGCTCCGCGCGATGTCCACGACGTACCGGAGCCGGATCGGGGGCATCCTCGGGGCGCTCCTCTACTCGGCGGGGTGCCACTCGCTCTTCGTCACGGCGTTCTACATGGTCAGCCGGGCGTTGTTCCCGACGCATCTGCCGTCGCTCGGGCCGCACTTCCTGATGGTCCCGCTGATCCTGTTCACGACGGCCGTCCCCCTGCCGTTCGGCGCGCTGGGGCTGACGGAGGAAGTCAGCGACCAGCTCTTCAAGCTGATCGACCACCCCGGCGGGGCGCTGGCCATGATCGGATTCCGGGTCCTGATGTACGCCGGCGCGCTTGTCTCGGCCTGCGTCTACCTGGCCAACTTCGCGCAGGTCCGTGGCCTGACCGATACCGCCGAGCACCTCGAGGAGGAGCTGATCGAGGGCGACCTCGAGCCCTCGGGGTCGGACCTTCAGGACGATGCGCTACCGGTACAGCCACGGGCCGATCAGCCATAGCACGCGTTCCCCGTCCGGTTCGCCGGCCGGCTCACCCATCGCCTCGGCCTCCCCTGCTCGTCATACGCATTCCAGGGGTTTTTGCGCTCGGTTCGGATTTCGAATTCGAGATTTCGGATTTCCAATCAGCAGCCGAGCGCACGAAATCCCTGGAATCCGTATCAGACCTCTTGGAAAACGGATGCCCGAGTGTACCGTCGCGCGGACCCCGGGCGAGAGCACGCGACGGGACGGCGCGCGCAGCCGGGATCGACGCCTTTACGCGGCACGCACGGATCGCGTACTGTTGTGGCCCGAGCCAGGGAGGACGACCCTCGATCCGACAGGACTCGCGGCATGCGCCATCCAGCCTCCGACCCCTTCAGGCGGAAACCGATCGCGACGCTGCTCCAGGAGATGAAAGGGGGCGAGCGGCTGCACCGGGTGCTCGGCCCGGTGGCCCTGACCGGCCTGGGCGTCGGCGCGACCATCGGCGCGGGTATTTATGTCCTGACCGGCGAGGTGGCGCACAACTACTCCGGCCCGTCGATGATGCTCTCGTTCTTGCTGGCGGCCGTCGGCTGCGGCTTCGCCGCGCTCTGCTACTCCGAGCTGGCCAGCATGGTCCCGGTCGCGGGCAGCGCCTACACCTATGCGTACGCCACGCTGGGCGAGCTGCTGGCCTGGGTCATCGGCTGGGACCTCGTGCTCGAGTACGCGATCGGCTCGGCCGCCGTCGCCAACGGCTGGTCGAACTACTTCGTCGAGCTGCTGGGGCAGGTGTTCCACGTCCACCTCGACCCCCGCCTCATCGCCTCGCCCTGGGACTACGACGTCAAGGACGGGGTCTTCTTCCTCAACACGATCGAGCTGGCGACGGGCGAACGGGCCGTCGCCTGGTTCAACCTGCCCGCCGTCCTGATCACGGCGGCCGTCACCGCGGTCCTGGTCGTCGGCATCCGCGAGAGCGCGGGGTTCAACGCGGCGATGGTCCTGCTCAACGTGGCGATCATCCTCACGATCGTCGGCGTGGGCTCGGCCCACGTCGACCCCCGCCACTGGCGGCCGTTCCTCCACGAGCAGAAGGGGTGGTCGGGCGTGGCCGAGGGGGCCGCGCGGATCTTCTTCGCTTACATCGGCTTCGACTCGATCTCGACGCACGCCGAGGAGGCCCGCAACCCCCAGCGCGACCTGGCGATCGGCATCCTCGGCTCGCTCCTGATCTGCGCCGTGCTGTACGTCGCCGTGGCGGCCGTCCTGACGGGCATGGTCCCCTACACCGACATCGACGTCCGGGCGCCCCTGGCCACGGCCTTCACTCGAAAGGGGCTGACCTTCGCCGGGGGCCTGATCACGGCGGGCATCTTGGCCGGGCTGACCAGCTCGCTCCTGGTCGGCAACCTGAGCCAACCCCGGATCCTCATGGCGATGGCTCGCGACGGCATGCTGCCCGAGGGCTTCTTCGCCGCCGTCCACCCCCGGTTCAAGACCCCCTGGAAGTCGACCCTCCTGGTCGGCGCGGTCGTCGCCCTGGCCTCGGCCCTGGCGCCCCTGAACTTCCTGGCCGACCTGGTGAGCGTCGGGACCCTCTTCGCCTTCATGATCGTCTGCGGTGCCGTGATGATCCTCCGCTCCACCAGCCCCGAGATCGATCGGCCGTTCCGGGTCCCCGCACTGCCGGTCGTCGCCACCCTTGGCCTCCTCGTCAACGGCGGCCTGATGTTCTATCTCGGCCGCGACAATTGGATCCGCCTGGTCGTCTGGCTCGTCATCGGCCTGCTGGTCTACTTCGGCTACAGCCGCTACCACACCAAGCTCGGCCGGCCCGCCCCCTGAGCCCCGCCAGGTCGCGACGACGACCGCCGCGCGTCACGCCCCTTTGAGATTTTTTTCATTTCCCTTGATCTTCTAGACGACCGGTCTATTATTATCGGTGATCGACGACGGAACGGTCTTCGCGGCGAGCGATGAAGCTCGAGGCCCCGGGGGAGGACGATCCGAGATGAGCAAAGAAAAGACCACGGCGACCTTGCTGGACGTCGGCAAGCGGATCTTCCTGGAGAAGGGTTACAACAACGCCGGCATCGAGGCGATCCTGCAGGCGGCCGGTATCCCGAAGGGCTCGTTTTACTATTATTTCAAGAGCAAGGAGGACTTCGGCCTCCGGGTCCTCGACCAGTTCGCCGCGACTTACAACGCGGAGCTCGAACGTGCGCTCGGCGACACGACCCTGAGCCCGCTCGAGCGGCTCCGTCGGCTCTTCGAGGCCAAGTGCGAGCGTCTCGAGTCGCAGCAATGCCGCAACGGCTGCCTGGTGGGCAACCTGAGTCAGGAGATGGCCGACCAGAGCGACGCCTTCCGGGCCCGACTGGAAGAAATCTTCGAGGGCTGGGTCGATCGGTTCGCCGATTGCATGGAAGAAGCCCGGAACGCCGGGGAGATCCCCCCTCACCTCGACGTCCGCGAGCTGGCGGAATTCTGGCTCAATAGCTGGCAAGGGGCCGTCCTCCGCGCCAAGACCGAGCGGAACACCAAGCCGCTGCGGACCTTCTTGAATGTCATGTTTGGATACATCCACCAGGGGTGACCGCGTGCCGGACCCTCCGCGACCCGCCACGAGGCGGCTCGCGGGTTCCTCGGAAATCGACTGGTCGATGAGTCGTCGAACAGCGTAGGAAGTGCGGGTGAGACGGGGCGAGCGCTCGCCCTACAGGCAGGAGGGGATTGAGATGGCCGTCACGATGCTCGATTCATCGCTGGAGTCTACTCGGCCCGTGGAGCTGCCGGGCGGATCGCGCCGCCTGGACGAGGCGGCCAAGCGGGAGATCGACCGTCTCATCCGTCGGGGGGTCTCGGTCGAGGTCTTGGCCGACCGGTTCGGCCTGGGTGCGTCCCGGATCGAGCGGGTGCTGACCGAGATGCGGGCCCGGAGGCTGCTCGAGACCAAGCTCGAGTTCATGCACGACCCGAGCTTCGACGCGCCCGGCGCCGAGGCCGAGATCCTCGCGCCGATGCCCGAGCCGGCCCGGGGCGAGTCGACCCGTCGACCGAGCGCCCCTGAGGGGCTGCCGCCCTACCTGGCGAGCCTCTACGACGTCCCGCTCTTGACACGCGAGCAGGAGGCCCACCTCTTCCGCAAGATGAACTACCTCAAGTATCGGGCCAGCAAGCTCCGCGACAGGATCGACCCGGCCCGCGCCCGGTCGGCCGACCTCGACGCGATCGAGCGGCTCCAGGAGGAGGCGCTGGCGGTCAAGAACCAGATCATCCGGGCCAACCTCCGCCTGGTCGTCTCGATCGCCAAGCGGCATCTGGGCCAGTCGCAGAACTTCTTCGAGCTGGTCTCCGACGGCAACATGTCGCTGATCCGCGCGGTCGAGAAGTTCGACTTCGCCCGCGGCAACAAGTTCAGCACCTACGCCACTTGGGCGATCGTGCGAAACTTCATCCGGACGATCCCCGAGGAGAGCCAGCGTCGTGACCGATTCCTCACCGGTCACGACGAAATGTTCGAGTCGGCCGCCGATCATCGCTCCGACGAGCACGAGACCGCGATCGACCAGAAGCGAACCCAGGAGGCGGTCACCGGCCTGCTCGATCGGCTCAACGAGCGCGAGCGGAGGATCATCACCAGCCGATTCGGCCTGGGTGGCGCCGTGGAGCTGACCCTCGAGCAACTGGGGCAGGAGCTGGGCGTCACGAAAGAGCGGGTCCGCCAGCTCGAGGCCCGGGCGCAGGAGAAGCTCCGCAAGATCGCCCTCGAGGAGAAGATCGACGTTCTCGGGCTCTGATTCCCCCCTCAACGGCAGATCGAGGCTCCCCCCGGTGACGGGGCGACTGATCGCTCGGGCCGATGGGACTCGGGACGGCCCGGCATGAAGGTCGAGACGACTCCCGACCCCTGCCCCGTCTCTTCGATCACGGATCCTGCGCGATGAGATCCCCCCGGTCGCGGGCCGAGGGGATTCGCCCCGGGCGCGGCCCGCATGCCGGATTCCGTCGTGCCCGAGGGGGGCAGGGAGGCGGGATGGCCAATCGGGCCGTCCCGCCCCGTACCTTCCCCCGCCCGCGATCTGGCCATCGCAGGATCACCGCGATGCAAGGACCGGGGTCAGGGCCCTTGTCCCCGCGTCCGCGAGGGGGAACGCGCCGATCTTCCCCACGGACTCGCCGGGGGCGAACCGATACGCCCGGGCACGACCTTCGGCGTCGCCGACCACCTCCTCGACGTGCGCCGGGCAAGCGTACCCGTAGGTGTTCAGTTCGGAGTGGCCGCCGTCCTTCCCAGGGGCGGCGACCTTCGTCACGATGCGTCGTTCCCCCCATGGGATCCCTGGCCCGCCACACGCGCCGCGGGCGTCCTCGTCGCGGCTCATCCTCAGGGGATACATCCCCGACAAACATCCGCAGCCAGGGACGATGGGCTCGGGCAAGTGGCCGGCAAATTCGACCGCATTTCATCGGATCGACTCCTTGGTACTGGCCGGGCGGGCCCGCGCGATCGGGACAATCCGAGCGTGAGGTCGTCGCCGGTTGCGTCACAACTGCACAACGGATCTGTCAGGTCAAGGGGCTTCGAAAACAACGATCCGCCGAAAGCTGGAGTCATAGAGTTCGTAAAATCACGACGTATTGACCCGATCACGTCATGTCGTGTGTGATCCTTGAGGGGCTTGATTTGTAGAGGGAAACTCGTTAGCTTGCGCAACGGGTACCCACAGATCGCGTCCCGGAGATCGCGTCGCGATGCCCGCAAACCTTCCTCCCCAATACAGCAAGGCTGAGGAAGAGTATCGACACGCCGCGTCCCCCGCGGAACGGCTGGAGAAGCTCCGCGAGATGTTCCGGCTGCTGCCCAAGCACAAGGGGACGGAGAAGCTCCAGTCCGACCTGAAGCAGCGGATCAGCCGGCTGAAGGAGGAGATCGAGGGGGCGAAGGCGGGGCGGAAGAAGGGCGGGATGAGCCATCGCGTGCCCCGCGAGGGGGCGGGTCAGGTCGTGCTGGTGGGCCCGCCCAACGCCGGCAAGAGCGCGGTCCTGGCGGCGCTGACGAAGGCCCACCCCCAGGTCGCCCCCTACCCGTTCACGACGCGGTCGCCCTACCCGGGCATCATGGCCTTCGAGGACGTCCGGGTCCAGCTCGTCGACTTGCCGCCGATCACATCCGACTACCTCGAATCGTGGGTGCCGAGCCTCGTCCGCTCGGCCGACGCCGCGCTGCTGGTCACCGACCTGTCCAGCGACGACAGCGCCGACGCCGTCGAGTCGGTCCTGGCCCGGCTCGCGGCGGTGCACACCGAGCTGGTCGGCACGCTCCCCTTCGACGCCGAGGACGAGACGGTCCTGCACGTCAAGACGCTGATGGTGGCCAACAAGCTCGACGCCGAGGGGGCACGTGACCGGCTGGACGTGCTCCGCGAGTGGTTCTCGCCGCGGTTCGAGGTCCTGCCCATCTCCGCCGAAGGGGGGCAGGGTCTGGACGCCCTCCGCCGCGTCACGTACGATTTACTGGGTGTGATCAGGGTTTACACCAAGCTGCCGGGGAAGCCGGTCGATCGAGCCCGCCCCTTCACCATTCCGATCGGCGGGACGGTCCTGGATCTTGCCGGGGAGATTCACCGCGACCTCGAGCAGATGCTCAAGTACGCGCGGGTCTGGGGTTCGGGTGTGTTCGACGGTCAGACAGTCAAGCGCGACCACGAGCTCCACGACGGCGACATCGTCGAGCTGCACGTCTAGGAGAGGTCGCCGATCGGGGCCGGGATGGCCGGCGCGGTCCGGTCGGGTCCGATTCGGATGGGGGGGAGCGGACGATGGGAACGGCCCTGATCGTCGAGGATCATCCGGACCAGGCGGAGATGGTGGCCCGGATGCTCCGGCTCCGCGACTACGAGCCGATCATCGCCGAGAATGGCGAGAAGGGCCTGGAACTGGCCCGGAAGTACGCGCCCGACGTCGTCCTGCTCGACCTGATGCTGCCCGACATCAACGGGTTCGATGTCTGCCGCCGGCTCCGGAGTGAACGCGCGACGATGCTGACGCCCGTCGTCATGCTCACGGCGTTGAACGACGCGACGAGTCGCGTCCACGGCTTCCGGGTCGGCGCCAACGCCTACGTGACGAAGCCCTATGGCATGGAGCAGCTCTTCGACGCGATCACGGCCGCCCGCGCCTGGCGGGCCGGAATGGACCACTCGGACATGCAGGGGGAGATTCATGTTGAGCTGGACAGCGAGGTCATCCTGCTGCAGGACCTCAACGACTTCCTGGTGCATCTCTTCCAGCTCACCCCCTTCAACCACGAGCAGGTGATGCAGCTCCGCCAGGCGGTCATGGAGCTCTCGCAGAACGCGATCGAGTGGGGCAACCGGCATCGGTCGGACCGGCTGGTCAATATCACCTACCGGGTCTTCGAGGATCGGGTCGAGATCGTTGTCCGCGACCAGGGCTCGGGCTTCGACCGGGACAACTTGCCCCACGCCTCCTCGCCGGACGACCCGTTCTCGCACCTCGACGTCCGAGACAAGCTCGGCCTCCGCACCGGGGGGTTCGGCCTGATGATTTGCAGGGGGATGGTCAACGAGCTCCGGTACAACGACGTCGGCAATGAGGTGACCCTGATCAAGCGCTTCTCCAAGGCTGGGGCGCGCTGATGGGCCCACTCGGTCCGACCCGATCCGACCCGAGGCATTTCCGGGGATGAAGGCCAACCGCCCCACGCTCTTGGTCGTCGATGACGAGCCCGAAGTGCTCCGTTCGGTGTATGACCTGCTCCGGCTCGACTACCGTGTCATCACATGCCATCGCGGCGCCGACGCACTGAGGATCCTCGACTCCCCCGAAGAGATCCACGCCGTGATGTCGGACCAGCGGATGCCCGAGATCTCGGGCGTCGAGATCCTCAGCCGATCGAAGCAAGTCCGGCCCGAGACGACCCGCCTGCTCTTCACCGCCTATGCCGACATCCGCGCCGTCATCGACGCCATCAACGAGGGAAGCGTCTTCCGCTACATCACCAAGCCGTGGGATCCCGACGAGCTGGAGACCGTGGTCCGCCAGGCGGTCGAGCATCACAACCTGATCGTCGAGCGGGAACGCCTGATGACCGAGCTGCGGGAGTCGAACCGGCGGCTTTCCGAGGCCAACCGGCTCAAGGGGGTGTTCATCGAGGTCGCCAGCCATGAGCTGAACACTCCCGTGGCCGTGATTGTGGGGATGACCGAGCTCTGGAAGTTGGAGCAGGGCGAGGCGGCCTCGCCCGCCGAGCGCGGCTGGGTCGAGCGGATCCATGGCGCCGGCAAGCGGCTGGCCGGCATCGTCGAGCGGATGCTCAAGCTTGTCCGGACCGAGCAGCTCGGCAGCTCGCTCCAGCTCCGGACCACCGAGCTCGGGCCGCTGATCCGCGGCGTGGTCTCCGATCTGCAACCCTACCTGACGGAGCGCGAGCAGCGGGTGGAACTCGACCTCGACCCCGAGCTGGGCTCGGCCGAGGTCGACCCGTCGAAGCTGGCCGACATCTTGACGAACCTGCTGGCCAACGCGATCAAGTTCACTCCCAACGGCCAGTCGGTCCGCGTGGTCGCCCGGCCGGACGGTCCGGACCGGGTCCAGTTCCAGGTCACCGACCGGGGCATCGGCATCGACCCGGCGGATCGGCTCTACCTGTTCGAGCCGTTCTTCACCGGGTTCGACACCGGGCACCATTCCTCGGGCGACTATCAGTTCAACAAGCGCGGGATGGGACTCGGCCTTTGCCTGGTCAAGGCATTCGTCGAGCTGCACGGGGGCACGATTGACGTCACCAGCGAGCCCGGCCGGGGCTCGACGTTCCGGTTCACGCTGCCCCGACGGCCGGCGCTCGCCGGGCCGGACCGTGACGGTATCAGAGGCGGTAACTCGGCAGGCTGAGCCGACTCCTCACGGTGCAGGAGCGACCAGGACCCGGCCCGGGGTCGCGATGTCAATGAGAGACGATCAGGAGGGTTCGGGTTTGGCGGCGGCGGCCGGCGACGACGCCGAGCCGGCGCGGTTCTCGATGTACTCGCGCAGGTAGCGATTGAACGTGGGGAGTCCCGCCCCATCCCATGCGGCCTCGATGGATTCTTTGAGCCGTTGATTCTCCGCCTGGAGCTCGCGGAACGCGGCGGCGTCGCTCGCGGCAGGGTCGAGCGACAGGACCTGGTCATGGGTGTTGACCGAGAGCAGGAAGCCGTCAGCGTTTTGCCAGGGCTGGACCTGGAGCTTCATGTGCGGGTAGCGCGCGTTGCCCAGCCGGAGCGCGAAGATGGGCGGCTTACCGTCGACGGATTTGGCGACACGCTCGAACGAAGGAGGGGTCAAGAGTTTGGTGGCGTCGACATTGTCGGCCCATTGCAGGCGGCGGCGAACCACTTCGGGGGGCTGGCCCGAGGGGTAAGCATGCTCGAGGTAGATCTCCACCGCTCGCCGAAGCACGTCGATCCGCAATCCGCGGAGTTCGGAGGGCTCTGCCGGCCCGCGCGGCTCTGTCATTCTCGGTCCCTTCGACGCTCTGGCGTCCCCGGAGACACCCGGCAGTCGTGTGCCCGAACGCCTCCGACGGCCGTGGCGTCATCTCGTGATCGACGCCCTTCCCGAGTCTCTCCACGATTCAATCATAAACAGCGAATCCCCCGAAAGCTACCCGAAGGGCGATTCTCCGAACATTTCCGTCGCGATGATCAATGTGTCCTGATGGTCATGGCCGAGGCGACGCTTGGCCGAAGCGTGCTCGCTTGAAGAAGCCCACTGGGCCAGGCTGACCGAGCTGGCTGGGCGGCTGGGGACGCCGATCCTTGAGAAGAATGAATGGCAGTCGGGCGACCCCCTGCGCCACCTGCCCTCCGCCCAGCGACCGATCCCAGCCGCTCCCCGTCGGTTGCCCTCAGGGTCGTCCCGAAGTACCATCTCGGGCCGGCTCAGTAGGCGCTCCCGGACAGGATGCGGACGTTGGCGTAAGGCGTGAACTCCGCCGAACGGATGATGCCCTTGACCCCGAGCGATTGCTCCTTGAACTCATGGTGCGGCACCTCGTCCACGTCGACGTCGCCGACGATCTTGAGGATCTCCTGGTACAGCTTCGGGCTGTACTCGGTGATCTCGCTGGCAACGGTGATCGACTCGATGACCAGCTCGTCGGCGACCGCGCGGAGGACGTCCAGGAATCGGGGGATGCCCGGCGTCAGGGTCAAGTCGATGACGTGGCCGTCGGGGGGCAAGGGGTAGGCGGCATCCACGATGAGAAGTTCGTCCATATGTCCCAGCTCGGCCAGCAACGAGCAGATCGCCGGGTTGAGGATGCCACCTTTTTTCATCGGACCAGGTCCCTCTTCGGCGCGCGGGGTTCGCGTGCAACTGACGTGTCGACCCGGAAGTGCTGGGCCGGAATACTCTCTTAAGATGAGTATAACCATTTCGACCGCCCGTCTCCACACCCTTTGAGCGTATCGAGAAGACCCCATGATCCGGTCCCTCCGTCTTTTCGGATTGATCCTCGGCCTCGGCATTGGCGGCCTGGGCCTCGCCCCGGCCTCGGCGTCCGCGCAGGCGATCGAGGTGGCGCGGCCGCCGAGGGTGCCGCTCGGCGGCGTGGACGAGATCCGGAGGACTTCGGCCTCCTGGGATCGGCGCAACGGCCCGGAGAGGCGGGTGGTCGATCAGGTGGTCCTGGTCCCCGACGTGGCGACATTCCTGGAGGCGATCGCCTGGTGGGACGAAGGGCACTGGTTCCCGATCCTGATCGACGACGTCGAGTTGACCTTCAAGTTTCTCCGGGCGTTCCGGCCGGCCCGGGTTGTCCGCTATCCCCGACGCGTCGCGCCCCCGGCGCCGGAGAAGCTCTGGGACCGAGCCATCGCCGCCGTCGGGCGGTCATGGTCCGGCGACGGGCGGGCGGGGGCCGACCTCCTGCCGGGCGACGCGGCCCCTCACCGACTCGGGCCGACACCGCCGGGAGTGGTCCTGTCGTCGCCCGACAGCCCGATGCTCGCCGGCGCGGTCGCCCTGGCCGCGGGCCGGTTCCAGCCGCTGATCCGCTGGGAGGTGCCCAAGCGGTTCGCCGACACCCTGACGGCCGCCGAGGCCGTCACGCTGGCTCGCCAATTCGAAACCCTGATCGCCGACCGGTACCCGAACTACGGCAAGCTCGGCGACGACTGCGACTTCGTCACGCTGGCCGGCGATTGGCCCTACCGCTACCATGTCCGGAGGGACGACTCGGCCTTCGACTT
>JAFANO010000266.1 GCA_019232645.1 Planctomycetaceae bacterium
TCCAGGAGCAGGACCTTGGGCCGGGGGGCCAGCGCCCGCGCCAGGGCGACGCGCTGCCGCTGCCCGCCCGAGAGCTGCGTCGGGTAGCGGTCGGCGAGCCCCTGGAGCTGCACCAGCTCCAGCAGCTCGTCGGCCCGCGCCCGGACCTGGCCGCGCGGGAGCCGCCGGATTTCCAGGCCGAAAGCGATATTCTGGCGGACGGTCATGTGCCGGAACAGGGCATAATGCTGGAAGACGAAGCCCACGCCCCGGCTCTGCACGGGCCGGTCGGTCGCGTCCTCCCCGAAGAGTTCCACGTGCCCCGCGTCGGCCCGCTCCAGCCCGGCGATGATCCGCAGGATCGTGCTCTTGCCCGAGCCGGAGGGCCCCAGCAACGCCACGAGCCCGCCCGTGGGCACCTCGAAGGAGACCCCACCGAGGGCTTGGAAGTGACCGAAGCGTTTCGCGAGGCCTTTGACCCCGATGCTCATCGAGGGATTCCTTTGCTCCGGCTTGATCCATCCCTCCCCGTCGTCGCACGCCGGGGGACCGATCGCGACCTGGGGCTAGCGGCCGGTCCGGGTCAGATCGCATCGCCCTGAGAATCCGTCCCGCACCGCCTCCCCGGTCCGCTTCTTTCCAGCATCCCGGGCGGCGTCCCAGGCCGACCGCGCCCACTGATACTCGGCCCAATCGTCCGGGTCGGCCCGCAAGGCTACCAGGATCGCGTCATAATTCGCCCAATTTCATCCTCCCCCCGAAACGAGCCCAAGACCGCCGAAATCGCTGTGTTCCTGCGAGATTCACAGCAAGGGGTTTTTGGCCATGCCCCTCCGCCCGCCCTTAACGTGCAATTTTTCCCCAATCGAGGAGTGACCCCATCTACCGCCTGTTGTCGTGGAATCCGTGGCAGGGTGTGTTCCTGCGTCTGGTGGAGCGGTTGCAGTCGTTGCGGTTGTGAGCGGAGGCGGCTCTTGAAGTCGGAGTCCGGATGCTCCGATCCCGTGTGGGTTCCGAACTGACGAAAGGGGGTATGATGATGAGCGCGTGAGGAAGAGGCGACGGGAACCGGGCGATGATACCCCCGGCCCGGAGAGGTTCCATAGCCGCAGAATGCACAAATAATTAAGTTGGCGTTTATCTTATTACGCTTGTTTTGGGCCTAGTCTGTCATTGCGGACCTCGACGACCGAGGGCCGATCGCTGAGGCGTGGGAGGGACTGCGCGCGGTCGAGGTGGTCAGCTCCGTTGGCGCCCGGGAAGTTCCCGCCTTGCAGATTCTCTTACACTTGGGTACAAGATCCGCACCTGTCACCGACAGACACGGGCTCGGCTCAAGGAAGGGCTTCGCTCGGACCTGGCCTGCGGTTGCGCACGTCGAAAGGGGCATCGGGGGTCGGACGGCTTCCGCCCGCCGCACCGGGGTTCATCGGCCAATCGGGGACGTCGGCTTGACGTTTCGGGCCGCCCGTCGGCCGTCGCGGCGTTCCTCATCTCGGTTGGTTTGGGGACGATCGTCAATGACACGCGGCCTATTCAAGCTCCCGCCGGGTCCAGGGATGGCCCCAGCGGTTCGAGCGACGAGATCGTTGGCCCCCTTGGCGCTGGCGGTCGTGATCCTCGCGCTGGCGACGGCCGACGGCGGCGCCGCAGCGCCACGGGGCGACGCGCTGCCCGAGGGGAACATCGTCGAGGTCCGGATCGAGGGCAACGTCAGCGTCTCCACCGAGCAGGTCCGCGCCAAGCTCCTCAGCCGGCCGGGACACCCGCTCGACCAGCGTCAGGTCGAGGCTGACCTCAAGACGCTGATCGCCACCAAGTGGTTCTCCGACGTCACCCCGTACTACGAGCCCGACCCCAAGGGCAAGGGCTACATCCTGACCTTCAGCGTCAAGGAGATGCCCGTCCTGACCCACGTCGAGTTCCTGGGCCGCTCCAAGATCAAGCTCAAGGACATCGAGGAGACCACCGGCCTGAAGAAGGGCGCCCGCGCCGACGCCGCGCGGACCCGCCTGGCCGCCGGCCAGATCCAGCGGCTCTACACCGAACGCGGCTATGACATGGCCGAGGTCTACCTCCTCGAGGGGGGCAACCGTGGCGACACCCGCGTCGTCTTCCAGATCTTCGAAGGGCCCTGGCACAAGATCAGCCGGATCGAGTTCGAAGGCAACACCTTCGCCACCGACGCCACCCTCCGCACCAAGATCACGAGCAAGACCACGCTCCTGGGCCTCCGCGGCCACTACACCCGCGACAACCTCGACGAGGATGTCCGCAAGCTCATCGAATACTACCAGGGCCAGGGCTTCCCCGAGGTCAAGGTGACGCCGGTGACCCGGACCGGCGCCAGCCTCGGCGACACGCACCTGACCTTCGTCATCTCGGAGGGGACCCGCTACTCGGTCCGCAACATCAAGTTCGAGGGCAACCAGAAGCTGTCCGAGGCCAAGCTCCGCGAGGGCCTGCTGTTGCACTCGGGCAAACCGATCCTCGACTCGCTCAAGGAGGCCGACCGCAAGAACTTGCTCGCCAAGTATTACGAGATCGGTTGCATCGATACCCAGATCCTGCCCGAGCCGAGGTACACCGACCAGACCGGCGTGGTCGACCTGGTCTACCGGGTCGAAGAAGGGGAGCCGTACCTGCTCGGCGAGCTGATCGTCCGGGGCAACGAGCGGACCAAGGACAAGGTCATCCGCCGCGAGGCTCTGATGGCCGGCCTGCTTCCCGGCGAAGTGCTCAACATGAACCGGATCGACATCTTCAAGACGCGGCTGGGCAACACGCAGTATTTCGTCAACGCCCCCGATCAGGGCAAGCCGCTCGACATCAAGGTCATCAACCGCCGGCCTGGCGACAAGCCGTACGGCGAGTCGATCGCGATCGACCTGAACGAGGTGACGCAGACGAGGATGCAGAGCCCCGCCCCCGACCCGATCGTCCCGGCCCCGGCGCCGCTGGCGCCTCCGTCCGAGGGTCCGGCACCGGATGGCCCGGGTGGCCTGACGCCGTTCGGGACGGGCGGGGCGTTCAGCCCGCCCCCCGACACGTTGCCGCCGATCGCGGTCCCGAGCACCCCGCCGGCCGTCGCGCCCCCGCCCCCACCCGTGGGCGTCGGGCCGGGCTCGCCGCAGCCGAACCCGACGCCGCCGCTCGGGGCGGGCGAGCCGCCGGGGATGGAGCCGAGCCTCCCCGGCACGAACATGACCGACGTCGGCCCCGACCGCCAGGATCCCTTCCCCAACCGCTCGTTCGCCGACGTCGTGACCTCGGTCAGTGAGGCGCCGACCGGCCGGTTCATGCTCGGCGTCGGCGCCAGCGGCTCGCAGGGCCTCAATGGCAACCTGACGATCTCGGAGCGGAACTTCGATATCCTGAATTTCCCAAGGTCGTGGGACGACGTGGCGAGCGGCAAGGCGTTCCGGGGGGCCGGCCAGGACATGCAGATCCAGTTGATGGCGGGGACCCTGATCAACCGGTTCATGGCCAGCCTGCGCGACCCGTACCTGTTCGACCTGCCGATCGCCGGGGCCGCCTCGGGCTATTTGTTCCAGCGGATCTATCCCGACTGGACCGAGAGCCGCGCCGGCGGCCGGTTCTCTCTCGGCCGGCAGTTCGGCACGTCGACCTATGCCGACGTCGCGATCCGGGCCGAGAACATCCAGTTCTACGGCTTTCAGTCGCCGGCACCGGCCGACTTCCTGGCGGCGTCGGGCCATTCGTTCCTGGCCTCGATCCGGCCGACAATCCGGTTCGACAACCGCAACTCACCGTTCCTGCCGAACAAGGGGCAATACCTCGAGGTCGCCTTCGAGCAGGGCTGGGGGACGTTCACCTTCCCCAAGGTGGAGGTCGAGGGCCGGACCTACTTCACCCTCGGCAGCCGACCGGACGGCTCCGGCCCCCGGATCCTGGCGCTCCGGGGCCACTTCGGCGCGACCGGCCGCGACACGCCGGTCTACGAGCGGTTCTTCGCCGGCTACATCGGCAGCCTCCGAGGGTTCAACTACCGCGGCGTCGGCCCGCACGTCCTGGGCGTCAACGTCGGCGGGATCATGATGTTCGTCGGCTCGGTCGAGTACATGTTCCCGCTGCTGGCCAGCGACGCGCTCCGCCAGGTGATCTTCTGCGACTTCGGCACGGTCGAGGACAACTACGACTTCAACAACTTCCGCGCCGCGGTCGGGACCGGCATCCGCCTGACGCTGCCGATGTTCGGCCCCCTGCCCCTGGCCTTCGACCTGGCCTTCCCGATCGCCAAGGCGCCGGGCGACCGGGTCAACTACTTCAACTTCTCGATCGGCGCGTTCTTTTGAGTCGGGGATGAGGTGGAGGACGCATGCCGTCCGGCTCAATACGTGATCAGGCTGAAGACCTCGCCCGGCCCGAGCCGTTCCCGCCCTTTCAGGAAACTCAGCTCGAGGACGAAGGCGCAGGCGACGACCTCGGCGCCGGCCTGCTGGACGAGGTCGCGGCAGGCGCACATGGTCCCGCCGGTGGCCAGGACGTCGTCGAGGAGCAGGACGCGCCGGCCCGGTCCGATCGCGTCGTTGTGCATCTCGAGGCGGTCGGTGCCATACTCGAGCTTGTATTCGAGTGCAAGGGTGGCATAGGGGAGCTTCCCGGGCTTCCGGATCGGCACGAACCCGGCGCCCAACGCCAGCGCCAGCGGTGCGCCGAAGATGAACCCCCTCGCCTCGGCCGCGGCGACTGTGTCGATCGAGCGTCCCACGAACGCTTCGGCCAGCCGGTCGATGACCGCACGGAACACTCGGGAGTTCCCGAGCATCGGAGTGATATCCTTGAAAACGATGCCGGGTTTGGGGAAATCAGGAATCTCTCGAATCCAGTCGCGCGGCTCGATCGGCGGGTCGGCGGGCATGATGAGCTCCCCTGGGTTGGAAAACGGTATCCTACCGTGAAGCTCCTCTCTTGCCAGCGCGAAGCGTCCGTTTCGCCACAAGGCCACGGGGCAACGACCCGCCCGTTGATGGGGAAGCACGTCTGGCTCTTCCACGATCGGGCAACGCCCCTCCCTCCCATCTCCTTGACATTGACAAGCCCGCATAGCCTCTATAAAAAAGAACCCGAGGTTCGTGGGGATTGGTGTAACGGTAGCACGCTTGACTCTGGATCAAGTAGTCTAGGTTCGAATCCTAGATCCCCAGTTCGACGTGCGCACGCGACGATCGACACAAGTTCAAACAAGAAAGGCATCTGCGACAACCCCGCTGTTGCCTTTCTTCGTTCCCCGGACCGGGTCTGGGTGCACTCTGGGTCCACCACTGGCCTCGCGTTGGGGGCGTCCCGGAATTCCCGCGGATCATGTCCCCACGCCTCCGTGCGGACGGATCAGTTCATTCCCGCTGCGCCTCCACCGGCACACCGAGATCCGCCGCCGGCGGCGTTCGCGCGGCCGACTCTTCGTCGGGGCTGGCCGGCTCGACGTCTGGGAAGGGCCACCACTCCAGCCGGACCTCGCAATCCTTGATTGAGACGAACGGGCAGGGAGGGTGCTCGGTCCAGGTGCCGCTGTTGAAGTAGCGGACGCCATCGACCTCGGCCGTCAGCGGCAGGTGGGTGTGGCCGCAGGTCACGAACCTGTACCCCTTGCTCGCCGCATATTCGGTCGCCCGACGCTCGATCAACTGGCTGTTGCGCTGCCAGCGCTTCGAGATCCGCCGGATCCAGCGCGCGGCGCGGTGGGGCATCCACTTCTGGATGTAGTAGAAGATCCCGCAACCGAGCGCGGTCAGCCAGCCATGATGCGTGATGAAGGTGTCGAACTGGTCGCCGTGCAGGATGAGGATCTGAATCGTGCCGTTGCTATAGGCGTATTCGTCGAGGATGTCGACCCCGACGATGTGGCTGATGATATCGGCGGGGCCGTCGTGATTGCCCCGGACCCAGACGAGGTGGAAGTCGTCGCGGTCGGAGTTGCGGCGGATGATCTTCAGGCAGGCGAAGTGCCGCTTGGTGAGCCGCTTGAAGTTCAGGTCGTCGAAGATGTCGCCGTTGATGACGAGCGCGCGCGAGTGGACCACGGCCCACTCCAGGAACTCCTCCAGCAGCTTCGCCTGGCAGACGTCGCTCCCCAAGTGCAGGTCGCTGATCATCAGGCAGTCGTAGACCTGGGCGTTCGCCCGGGGTTCCGCGGGAGGGTTCGTGGACATCGCCGTGTTCTCGAGCACCAGGCCACCCCTTTGAGCCGATGACCCGAAGACTTCGCCTCGAAGTCTTACGGAGGACACGAGGGTGAGGAAAACCCAGGGCGGTCTCGACTCTGCACCGCTCGAAGGATCGCTTACCAGCCCGCGTAGTAAGTCATCGCCGGATAGTCGCGGACGAAGCCCAGGTCGGCCAGCCAGGGGGCGGCGGGGCTGACCAGCGCGGCGGCGTTGTTGTAGGTCTCGACCTTCAGGACGCGTCGCGCGGGTCCGGCGAGCGTGGGGAGCAAGGCCAGGGCGGCCCTCAGATCGGCCTCCGAGGCCGAGGCCAGGCCGGTCAACCGCTTGCCGGACGCCTCGATGATCAGCACGGGGCGTCCCTGGCACAAGACCAGATAGTTCGAGGCCGAGCGGGGGAGCCGCGCCGTGCCCCCCCCGAGGAGGTCGACGTCGAGCGCCGCGCTCGCGCCGTAAAGATTAGCGGGATCAAGAGTTGATATCAAGACAGGGTCCCGGTCGGCCGGTCGGTCGGCGGCCCGTCGCGCCAGCTCCTCGGCGGCCTCGGCCGAGGCGTACTGGACGCCCGAGAGCCCCTCGACGAAGTAGCCGCGGCGCAACTCGCCCCGGAGCTCGGCGCGGGCGAGCCAGGGGACCAGGTCGCGCCAGGGGGGCGCCCAGGGATCGAGCGCGACCGTCTCGCGGGTCAGGACCCCATAGCGGTCGAGGAGCGCGGCGGCCCAGGCCAGGTGGGCGGCCTCGGCGCCGGCGTCGGACCCGGCCGGGGCGAGCCGCGACCATCGGCCCTCGGGCCGGGACGAGGCCGTCCGGCGGAACGAGGGGCGGCCCAGCCTCGGGGGGCGGGCCGTCGCCGAGGTCGAGGCTCGGGCGAGCGCCTCGGCCACGGCCGGCGCGCCCGGCCGCAGCGGGTCGAACCGGTCGTTGGTCGCGAGCCCCCGCCGCAGCAACTCCTCCAGCGCCGCGCGCGTCCGCGAGGGCTCCAGCCCCAGCTCTCGAGCCAGGTCGGTCGCGAAGGCCGCGCCGCGGCAGGTCAGCTGGTCGAGGACGCGCGCCGCCGGCCCGGTCGGCGGGTCCGGGGCCTCGGGCTCGGGCCAGGGGCCGGCGAAGTCTCGCGACGCGAACGCGACCCGAGGCTCGCCCCGGGCATCGGCGACGGCCCGCCAGAGCCAGCCGCCCGATGCCAGCGCCTCGTCGAGCCAGGCCGCGCGGAAGCCGCGGACCCGTCGCGGCAGGAGGTCCGATTCCCAGAGGTCGGCCGCCGCGGCGAACCCCTGGAGCTGCTCCAGGACCAGGCCGACCGCCGCCGGGCCCTCCAGGCGAGTCGCCGGGTGGACGTGTTGCCGACGCGCGACGAAGTCGGCGAAGACCTCGGGGATGACCGCCACGCTCTCGCGGCGTCGCCGCGCGATCGAGAGCCGACGGACCTCATCCAGGTTGCGCCGATCAGCCCAGCGGGGCGCGTCGGAGTCCTCGGCCGGCTCGAGCCGGACCAGGCCCCCGCCCTCGGCCCAGCCTTCGAGCAGGTCGGTGGCCCGCGCCGGGCCGATCGGATAGCGGGCCGTCAACTCGTCCAGCCCGATCAAGGCGTGCGTTTGGAGGAACCGGCGGACGATCGACTCCAGGGCCGACTGTTCTGGTCGCTCACCCTCCGGACCCTCACCCCGGCCTTCTCCCCACGGGAGTGAGAGTTCTTCCCCGATCCCCTCTCCCCTCTCGAGAGGGTCGGGGTGAAGGAGCTTCCAGCTCGGGCCTGTTTCCGGAGGGCGAGCGCGGACCGCCCCAGCGAACGCCGCCGCGTAGAGCGGGGCCTCCTCGGCACCGATCCACCGCGACGGCTCGGCCGTACCGGCCAGATCGATCATGACGGCCCGTCCCTGGGCCTCCAGGTCGGCGAGGAAGCCGAGCATCGGCCCGGCCAGCTCGCTGGGGGCGAGGTCGCCGAGGCGGCGGAGCGTCTCGGCCATCTCGTCGGCCGAGCGCGGGGGGCGGCCGATGCCTCGGAGCCGGCCCTCGACCCGGCCGATCGCCTGGGGATCGAGCCAGTGTGCGTGCATCGCCGGGTCGAGCAGGGGGTCGAGCAAGCCGTCGCCCACGGCCGAGCGGCCGGACGGCCGATCGCCCCGGCGCGGCTCGTCCCACTGGTAGAGATACTGCGAGGTGAATCGGAAAATCAGGTCCGATGCGAACGGTGAGGCGACCTCGCCGCGACGGGCGACCACCCGGATGGCTCCCGAGCCGATGGCGTCGAGGAACGCCCCGAGCCGGGGCAGGTCGAGGTCGTCGTTGAGGCATTCGCGGTAAGTCTCCACGACGATGGGGAAGTCGGGGAACCTGCGGACGACCTGGAGCAAATCCTTGGCGCGGAGCCGTTGCAGCCAGAGCGGCGTCCGCTTGGCGGGGTCGGGCCGGGGCATCAGCAAGGCCCGGCCCGCGTTCTGGCGGAACCGGAGCCCGAACAGCGCGCTCTCGCCCAGCTCGTCGCGGATCAGCGCCTCGGCCCCCTCGGCGGTGAGGCCCTGGAAGAGGTCGAGGGGGGGCTCGTCGACCTGGGGCAGGCGGATCAGGATCCCGTCGTCGCCGTGGAGGCAAGCGACCGCGATCCCCAGCCGCTGCCTCAGCCGGGCCTGGAGCGCCAGCTTCACCGCCTGGTGCAGCTTGCCCCCGAACGGCGTGAGCACCGCCAGGCCGATCTCGCCCGCCGGGTCGCGGAAGGTCTCGATCAGGACCGTCCGGTCGTCGGGCGCGGCGCCCGCGACCCGGATCTGGCGAGCGACATGGTCGCGCAACGACTTGGCGGCGTCGAGGTCGAGCCGGCATTCGGCCTGGAGCCAGTCGAGGAGGCCGGGGCTGTTAAGGCGTTCGGCCACCTCGCGGCAGAGCGCGCCGACGGCCTCGCCCAGCTCGGCCGTCCGGGGCGCGTCCTCGCCGCGCCAGAAGGGCATCATCGCCGCCTCGCCCTCGGCGCGGGAGACCAGCACGCGGTGCGGCTCGATCGCCTCGATCCGCCAGGTGGCCGTGCCCAGCACGAACGTCTCGCCCACGCGCCGCTCGAGCACGAACTCCTCGTCCAGCTCGCCGAGCCGGGGCCCGTCGTCGCCCAGATAGACCGGGTACTGGCCGGTGTCGGGGATCGTGCCGCCGCCCGTCAGGGCGAGCCGGGCCGTTCCCGGCAGCGCGTGCAGGCGGTTGTGCACGCGGTCCCAGCTCACCCGGGCGCGGAGGTCGCAGAAGGACTCGGTCGGGAATCGGCCCGAGATCATCTTCAAGACGCTCTCGAAGGCCGAGGGGGGCAGGTCGCGGTAGGGGTAAGCGCCCCGGACCAGGTCGAACAGTGCGGGGACGTCCCAGCGATCCATCGCGACGCAGGCGACGACTTGCTGCGCCAGGACGTCGAGGCAGCCGGTGGGGACGCGTAGCGCCTCGACCTCGCCCCGGAGCATCATGCGGCAGAGCGCGGCCGACTCGAGCAGGTCGCCGGCCGTCTTGGCGATCAGCCGCCCCTTGCTGACCCGGCCGACCAGATGCCCGGCCCGCCCGACCCGCTGGAGCCCGCGCGCCGCGCTGCCGGGCGACTCGACCTGGCAGACCAGGTCCACCGCCCCCATGTCGATGCCCAGCTCCAGCGACGCGGTCGCCACCACGCCCGCCAGCTCGCCGCGCTTCAGGGCGTCCTCGGTCGCCCGCCGCTCCTCCAGGCAAAGGCTGCCGTGGTGCGATCGCGCGAGCACACCCGAGCCGTCGCCGCCAGCCTCGGCCCGATCGTTCAAGCGCGTCGTCAGGTGCTCGACGAGGCGGCGATTGTTGGCGAACACGATGGTCGAGCGGTGTGCCCGGATCATCTCGAGCAGCCGGCGCTCGATCGCCGGCCAGATCGAGCCGGCCGGCTGAGGACCGGGGCGGTCGAACGGCACGATGACCCCGAGGTCCAGCTCCTTGCGGCGGCCGGCGTCGACGATCGTCACCGGGCGCGGCTCGAAGCGGGTCGCGCCCCGAGGCCCCCGGACCTTGCGGAGCCCGCCGAGGTAGCACGCCACCTCGTCCAGCGGGCGCTGCGTCGCCGAGAGCCCGACGCGGACGAAGCCCCCGGGATTGAGCGCCTCGAGCCGTTCCAGCAGGAGCGCGAGGAAGGCCCCGCGCTTGTTCGGGGCGAGGGCGTGGATCTCGTCGACGATGACGTGCGAGAGGGAGCGCAAGGTCTCTCGCGCCCGGCTCGTCAGCATCAGGTGGAGCGATTCAGGTGTCGTGATCAGGATGTCGGGCGGTCTGCGGACCAGGCGTTGCCGGTCCGCGGCGGGGGTGTCTCCGTTCCGGACGGCGACCGCCAACGGTGGCAGCGGATCCCCCTCGGCTTTGGCCCGCGCCAGGATCCCGTCGAGGGGGACTTGAAGGTTCCGGGAGATGTCTTGATTCAGGGCTTTCAGTGGCGAGACGTAGAGGACACGCGCCCCGCCCGTGCTCTTCGGGACGCGCCAGAGGTGGTCGAGGCACGCCAGGAAGGCCGCAAGCGTCTTGCCCGATCCGGTGGGCGCAAAGATCAGTGTGTTCCGGCCCGAGGCGATCGCCGGCCAGCCGAGCTCTTGCGGCGGCGTCGGCTCGCCAAACGTGGCCCGGAACCAGGAGGCCACCACCGGCAAGAACCCGTCCCGACCCTCTGCGTCGCGTGGCATCGATCGAGGCGCATCTCCTCGCCCCGCCAATACCCTGGCGAAGCACCCTCAATTGTCGCGATCGACTGGAGATCTTGGCAAGATGGTCAGGGCCAATCGACCCGGTTTGTAGAAATGTCACACAGAACCCGACGCTGACTCGTCCTCGACCAAGGCGCGGTCGATCAACCCCCGGAGGATCTGACCCACACTTTGCTGGCGTCGCTTGGAGAGCTCGAGCAAGGCGTCTGCCCGATGAGCGGGCAGCAGCAAGCCAATTTCCACAACATCACCGAAGGGGATCGCGCCGTTTCTTGAAGCGACCGAGCCTTGAAACGTTGCCATTGGAGGACGATTTCCTCTCGGACTCTGGGAGATTGGGTTCGTTCCCTGGCGTGTGCCAAGATACTAATAGGCAAACTCCAGGCCAGACCACCTCGGTCAGCCGAACAGGCGGATGGCGAGGATGGCCGGGAGGCCCAGGATCATCCTCATCGCGACGCAATGGGCGCGAATGAACGGATCGGCGACCTCCCCGCGTCACGAGGGCTTCGCCCCCTCCGCGGCCGACGGCTCGGCGCCTCTGATGACATGGATGACCAGGCAGGTGATGTTGTCC
>JAFANO010000472.1 GCA_019232645.1 Planctomycetaceae bacterium
GCTGCGGATCGGGGTGGTCAACGCGCGGTTCGTCAAGCCGCTGGACGTGGCGACGGTGCTCAAGGCGGTCGAGGAGTGCGGGTTCGTGGTGACGGTGGAGGAGGGGTGCCTGATGGGCGGGTTCGGGTCGGCGGTGCTCGAGGCGGCCAGCGACGCCGGTCTGGCGACGGGGCACGTGCGCCGGCTGGGCCTGCCCGACCGCTTCGTCCTGCACGCCGAGCGGGACGAGCAGCTGGCCGAGGTCGGCCTCGACGTCGCGGGGATCACCCGGGCCGCGCTCGACCTGGCCCGGGCCGTCGGCTTGCCCGCCATCCTCGCCGAGGACGGTCAGGCCTGTGCCATGTGAGCCCGCGAAGCGATCTCGGGGAGGTCGGGGGCCCGATGCGAGGGCGAGAGATCGCGAAACACGCCCGGCAGAGGGGCGAGGGACGAGGAATCCGATGCGAGGGCGGGAGATCGCGAGACACGCCCGGCAGGGCATCGGCCATCCCTCGCCATCACCCTTGATTCGGAGGGTCGACCTCCCTACTCTCATATTGTTGAGCGGACATCTGCGCCGACACCTCACGACCTGACCGCTCTCTGGACGGGTCGTCCCGCCCAAGCTCTCCGGCGACGCGTCGGCGACGGACGAGCGGCCGTCGATGACGCCCGGCCCGACGCGAAAGCCGGCGGACGGTCGATTTCACCCTCGACGGGCACGATCCCATGAGCCAGCCATCCACCTTGGAGGAACTGATCCCCTGGGGCGCGCCCCCGAAGCCGCCGCTGAAGCTGGTGATCCTGGGCAACGGCACCAGGAAGGAGGTCCAGGACGAGGTCAAGCAACTGGCCGATGCTGTGACGAAGCATCCCGGCCTGCGGCTGGCCGGCGTGGACCTGGCCTCGGACACCGACCTGTCGGGCCTGTCGGCCGACATCGCGGTGGTCGTCGGCGGCGACGGGACCGTCCTGCACACCGCGAGGCGGATGGGGGACCATCCGATCCCGGTGCTCGGCGTGAACCTGGGCCGCCTGGGCTTCCTGGCCGACCTGGCCCCGGAGCGGTTCCTCGAGCGACTGGGCGACCTGGCGGTGCGCTGGTTCATGATCGAGAACCTGATGACGCTGTCGTGCACGCTGGCGCCCCAGAGCGGGCCGACCCGCGAGTTCCGCGGCCTCAACGACATCGTGCTCCGCTCGGCGCCGCTGTTCCACCTGCTCGAGATCGGCCTCTCGATCGACGGCGAGAGCGTGATCACCTACCGGGCCGACGGCCTGATCATCGCCACACCGGTCGGCTCGACGGCGCACAGCCTGTCGGCGGGCGGCCCGATCCTGCCGCCCAATGCGCACATGTTCGTGGTCACACCGATGTGCGCGCACACGCTGACCCAGCGCCCGCTGGTCGACAGCGCGCACAAGGTCTTCGAGATGGTGCCGGTGGTCCCGGGGATCGCGACCGTCTTGGTCATCGACGGGCAGGTGCAGGTGCCCGTCAGCCATGGTGATCGCGTGAGCGTCCGGCGCGGGACCACGCCTTTCCCGATGGTCCGCCTGCCCGGCCACAGCTTCTACCAGACCTTGCGCGACAAGCTCGGCTGGGGCACCCTGCCACCCGGGGACCGCGGTGTCCACCCCTGAGCGCGGCCCGCCCGAGCCGCCCTGGGTGCCATACCTCCGCCAGTGGCCCCGCATGAGCCGAGCGAGACGCCCTAATGCCGCTCGCGGGGTCCGCGGAAGTTGTTGATGGACTTGGGGATCTCGGAGAGGGTCGGCAGGGGTTCGAGCATGAACTTGGGATAGGCGGGGGTGCCTCGGACCCGGATCGCGAAGATCTGGCCGGTCGCCTCGCGGAGCACGCCGCTGACGATCGGCACGCGGATCCGGTCGCGGCCGAGGATCACCTTGAGCCTGATGTCGAGGTCGCCCCGGACGTCGAGCTTGCCCCGACCCAGCAGGCTGATGGCGTTGCCGGTGAGCTTGATCGGGTCGAGCAGCGACTCGCCGTTCTGGATCGCGATGGCCACGTAGGCCGTGTCGAACGCGGTCTTGGTCGTGGGCTGCTTGAGGACGTTGAACAGCCGGAGCACGACGGGCAGCTCGCCGAGGTCCCCCTGGATGATCTCGGCCGAGCCCTGGCCCTGGAGGGTCCGCAGGTCGTTGCCCAGGCCGTTAAAGTCCAGTCGGGCGAAGACCAGGCCGCGGAAGGCCTGCCGGCCGGGGAGCGTCTTGGCGTAGCTCTGCAGGTCGGCGCCGCGGACGGCCAGGCTGGCGGCGTAGCGGGGGGTGCTGTCGAGGCTGACCTCGAACTGGCCGTCCAGCTCGCCGCCGAGCAGCTTGCCGCGGATGTCGTCGAGCCGCGCCAGGTCGTGCGCGACCTGGAACGGCGACTCGAGCTCGGTGACCTGCTGGCCCAGCAGGCTGACGCTGTCGAGCTTCAGGGCGCCGTGGATGTCGAGGTGGTCGCCGTCGAATTGGCCCCGGACGTGGTCGAGCTGCCCCTGGATGTGCTCCAGGGGGACGCCGGACTGGACCGTGTTGTCGTTGAAGACGACCAGGACGTGGTCCCAGGTGCAGGCGACGGGCTGGTTGGGGCCCGGCCAGTTCAGGCCGAGGTTCCCCTTGATCGTGCTCAGGGGCGTGCCCTCGTCGAACCGCTGGGCGAACTTCGCCATGACCGGCGGCATGATCGTGCGCAACCGGGCGTCGAGCCGGAAGTCGCGGGCCCAGACCCCGGTGACGCCGAGTTGGAACCGGCCGCTGTCCTCGACCCGGACCATCCCCGACTCGAGCTGCACCGGCGCCCCGAAGAACCGGAACCCGACGTCGCGCATCGACACCGTGCCGTTGTCGTAGACGAACCGGCCCGTGACGTTCTCCATCGGCAGGCTGAAGGTGCCGCCGGGGTCGATCCCCGGCCGCGGCTCGCGGCTGAAATCCAGGCGGATGTTCGTGTCGGGCCGGGGGTCGATTACCAGATGATAGTGGTCGGGCTGGCCGGGCGCCAGGCGGATCGTGGCATCGACGTCGCTCGAGCCGATCGGGTTGATCGTCGACCACGTCTTCTGCCAGGCCTTCGGCAGCGCGGTACGGAGCTGGTCGTCGAACGGCAGTCGCTCGGCGTTCAGGTGCAGGTCCACCTTGAGCGGGTCGCCGGGCCCCTCGAGCCGCTCGACCCGGCCGCTGCCGGTGATGACGGCCATCCCGTTGCCGCCGCGCATGTCGGTGAAGATCCACGAGTCGGGGTGCACCTCGAGGTGGCCGGTCAGGTCCTCGACGGGGTACGGCAGGCCGGCCCACTTGATCGCGCACCGCTCGTTGAGGTCGAGGTCGGCGTCGAGCGTGATCCGGCCCTCGGGCGGGTCGCGGGGGCTCCGGGGCGGGAACCGCTCGACCCGCGCGCGGCCCCGGACCGTCCCCGACGGCTGGAACTGATCGACCACCGCGCGGATGTCGGGGGGGATGGCGTCGAGCAGCGTCTTGTCGATCGGCAGCGCCCCCCCCTCGAACTGGAGCAGGACGTGCGCCTCGGGGCCGGGGTCGTCGATCGTGCCCCAGGCGTGGAGCGGCTTGTTGCCCAGCAGCGTCCGGAGATCGACCTGGATCTGCTGCTTCTCGAAGGTCAGCCGGCCCTGGATGTGGTCGATCGGGTACGTGAAGTAGCGGTAAGACATCGCGACGTCGCGGCAATCGACCGTCCAGCCGAACCCGACCGGCCCCCCCTCCGTGGCGCGGACCACGTGCACGGCCGCGCTGATCCGCCCGCGGGGCTGGAAGTCGGTCCAGAGCTCGGCGAACTCGGGCGGGGTCCAGGTGCGCAGCCGCTGGTCGAGCTCCAGGTCGATGATGTCGAGCTGGAGGTCGATCGGCACCCGCGCGGGGTCGCCGAGCGCCAGGCTCCCCTTGGAGACGCGGACGGTCGTCGTGCCGTTGTAGCCCTCGGCGCGCTCGATGGTGACCCTGCCGTCGCGGACCGAGACGCTGGCCGACAGCTCGTTGATCGGGAAGGGGAGCTTGCGGCAGTTCCAGACGCCCGCCCGGAGCCGCGCCGAGGCCTCGTAATGGATCGTCGGGCTGGCCTGGGGGTCGTAGACGAGTTGGCCGAGCCAGAGGTCGACCTCGCCCCGGCTCAGGCCGGCCTGGTCGCAAGCCGGCCGGACCTCGACCGGGAGCCGCCCGCGGAGCGTCTCCGAGATCGCCAGGCCGGCCATGTCCCCCCGGAGCGTGACCCGGCCGGAGGCGCGGTCGATCGTCCCGCTCAAGGCGAGCCGCTCGAAGGCGTCGCCCTTGGCCGAGCCCTCGAACCGGAGCCGACCGTCTCCGGCCGACTCGATCCGGACCATCGCGCCGCGGAGGACCGTGGCGGCGGCCCGGGCGTCCCCGTCGCAGAGCTCGACGGTCCCGTTCTGGATCAGGATCGGGGGCGTCGCGTTGACCGTCGGGCCGGGCCACGGGTCGGCCAGCAGGCCCTGGAGGTTCCAGGTCCCGTCCTTGCGGCGGCGGAGCCGGAGCGTCGGCTGCGCGACCACCACCTCGCTGGGCACGAACTGCCGCCGGAGCATCGCGCGCGGGCTGTGCCGGATGTGCAGCCAGGGGATCTTCAGCGCCACGAAGGGCGAGCCGTCGATCACCTGCCGCAGGGCGACCTGCGTCAGGTTGATCTCGCCCACGAACGGCCGGACCCGGGCCTTGCTCAGCTCCAGCCGCGCCCCCGCCAGGTAGCGCGGCCCCTCGGCCTTGATCAGCCCGGCCAGCGTGGCGCTGTCGGTCACGTAGGCGTAGGCGAACCAGAGCCCCCCGGCCAGGCTCGTCAGCACCAGGACCATGCCCCAGAACATGGCCTTCCACACCCGGGCTCGGAGACGTCGGAACCGCATCGGCCATGACCTCCTTCCCTGGAGGACGCCCGCAAGGGCAGATCCCGGCCGGCGGGCGTCGGGGGGGCTCGGGTCGCATGGGCCGCGATCCCTGTCACCCGCCCTCTCCCTGCCGGTCATCTTCGACCCGTCGCCGGCCCTCCCACGCCCCGAGCACGCGGCGGAACCCGATCGCGGCGAGCCCCATCGCCGGGACGGCGGCGGGGATCCGGTAGCGCACCGAGCCGACGAAGACCATGTGGAGGGCGGAGAAATAGAGCAGCGGACCCGCCAGCAGGACCAGCGCGCGGGGGTCGCGGCGGCGGTCCCAGCCGCCGAGGGCCAGCAGCGCGAACTGCGGCAGCGTGACGGCCGCGCTGACCGCGGCGACGACCGGCGAGCGGACCGTGTCGGCGCGATCGGACTCGCCCCTCGCCCCTCGTCCCTCGTCCCTTCTTCCCGCGGCGACGACCGGCGAGCGGACCGCGTCGGCGTTGGGCCAGGGGCTCCAGAACCGCGCCAGCTTGATCGCCGCCAGCTCCAGGGCCCGGCCCGGATGCTCGCGGACGAACGCCCAGGCGCGACGGCGGAGCTCGGCGTCCTGCGCCTGCTCGTCGAGCGGCCAGATGTCGGGATCGGCCAGGAACCGCATGTCGCTGGCCCCGGTCGCGCCGGGGCGGAGGCCGTCGTAGAGGCTGGCCCCCATCCAGAGCGTTGTCGGGACGAACCGGCCGAAGACCCGCGCGTTGCGGGCCCACCAGGGCGCCATCGCGAGCGCCGCGCCGAGCACGACCAGCGCCGAGCACCGGGCCGCCGCGGCGCGTCGCCCCCGGCCGCCGGCGACGACCCAGGCCAGCAGCAGCGCCGGCACGGCCGGCGCCCACGACGGCCGGACCAGCACCGCCGCCCCCGACGCGACGCCCGTCAGCAACGCTTTGGACCGGGCCCGCCGGGGCGGAGACGCCTCGTCGACCCCCGGCCAGAGCGCCGCCAGGCCCCAGAGGCTCGCCAGCATCAACGGGACGAAGACCGCCTCGGAGAGGATCAGCGCCGAGGACGCCACGACGTACGGGTCGAACGCCGCCAGCGCCGCCGCCACCAGCGGCGTCGGCCACCCGCATCGCCCGGCCCGATCGGGCGCCACCCGAGCGGTCAGCCGAGACACGAGCCAGACGCCCAGCGTCCCCAGCCCGGCCTGCACCAGCCGGACCGCGAGTGTGCGGTCGCCGAAGAGCAGCCGGCAGAGCGCCAGGAACAGGGGATAGCCCGGAGTCCGCAGGGCGAAGTGGGGCGCGTCGCCCCACTCGAGCACCTCGTAGGGGGCGCCGTCGCGGATCGTGCCGGCCAGGAGCCAGTAGATCGTGGTATCGGGGAAGACGCACAGCGATCCCTCGCGTTGTGCAAACCACTGGACCACGTCCGCCGCCGCGATCCGGAGCCCTAGCGCCCACTCCAGCACCGTCGCCAGCCTGTCGATGACTCGGTGCCGCGTTGATGGCTCGGTCATGGTCCGCCGCGGATGTCGGTGTCCGGGAAAGGCCGTCCCTGGAAGACACTCTCGGAGGGGCGCAGGATGATACGCCAAAGCCGCCCCCGAGGCAACCGCAACCGAGATCCCCGGAGAATGTCGAGGCTGTCGCAAGGAGACCGGGTTGTCTTGAGCTCTTGCTTCCATGCTCCGCGTGGGAATGCCTCGCGGGACGCTCCGCGTCCCTCTTACAGTCTCGACCGACGACGCGGAGTGTCGCCGTCGGCATGCCCACGCGGGTAGGTATATCGTTTTGTAGGGTCCGCTGTGCGGACCGTCTTCGATCCGAAGCCGCCGGGACGGATGGTCCGCACAGCGGACCCTACAAATCTGCTGACCGTCACGTTTTTTGGGGGAGTGGACAGCGGTACCCACCCAGGGACGCGGACACCAACAGGTTCTGCAACCAACTATCATAGTAGCGGTGCTCGTTGAGTCGCTCGGCCGGGCACCGCCAACCCTTGTTCT
>JAFANO010000529.1 GCA_019232645.1 Planctomycetaceae bacterium
TGCCTGGCCTCTTCCCTGGCTTGCCGTCCCTCCCGAACTTATACTAGCGAGGGAGATTTGCTCTGACCCCACGCCACCGAATCCATCGTCGCGATGGTCAGACGGCAAGGGCCGCCGAAGCGACGGCTGGCAGCGATACCAGGGTGGATCGTATGGTGATCAGTGTTTGCAATCGAAGCAGGGGTGGGCGCCTGGGGGTCCTGGTTTGTCTCTTGGATCTCCTCTTGTTCAGGACGGGAGAGTGGTAAGATAGATGCTCTAGGAAGAAAATATTCCGAGCGTTATCGCCCGGGCTGGCGACGGCTCGGGGAAGAACCGGAGATCGCGTTCGGAGACACGGGGATAGAAATAGTGCCCGTCAAATGTTATAACCATCGTCAACATCCGCAGGTCTTAACGGGGGGCGGTGCCCACTCGACCGCGCACTCCGCGGCCCGGTGTGACGTGTGATGACAGGAAGCTCTCGGCGACCTTCAGGGGTCTCCGTCTCTCTCCCCCGATTCGCTCCAATCCTGATGAGACCCCGTGGCACCGGCCCTCCCGATCGACGGACCGAGACCAGGGAGAAGTCCCTGAGATCGATTGACGATTCGTCGATCACCCCGCGTTCGCGAGACTCTCAACTCATGAGCACGATCGATCTCTCCATCTCATTCCCAACCGCTGGCGTCATCCGCCTACGGAGCCGTTCCTTATTCGGCGACGCGGACAACCCGACCTGTCGGCGGTTCCTCGAGCGGGTGTTTCAGGCCGAGGAGATCACGAACGTCACGATCAAGGGGGGGGATGCCGCCCGGGCGGACCTGCGCTACTGCCCCAGGACCTTCTCGCTCCGCGACGTCGTCAAGCGGGTGGTGGCCCTGCTGGGCGGGGGCCCGCCGGGCGACGCACCGGCCTTCGGGGATGAACCGGGTCACGCTCCCGCGGACGGGCAGGGGCACGAGCCCGGCTACCGGGCCAATGGAGCCCATGCCAAGCCCCGCGCCGGGCATCGGGGGGGTCCCTCCGGGGCGAAGATTGCTCAGGTCGCGGCGGCGGCGACCGCCTGTGACGACCGAGGGGCCGTCCGCTATTACCGCCACGACTCGCTCGTGACCGGCTGGCAGGTCAAGTCCGTCCGGCCCGGACGGCTCCGCCTGAAGAACCCGGTCCTCTTCCGCAAGAGTACTCTCTGCCATGCGATCGAGCGCGAGCTGATGGGCGTGCTCGGGGTCGACCGGTTCTCGACGAATTCGATCACCTGCACGGTCCAGGTGGACTACGACCCCGAGCAGTTGAGCGAGACGCAGGTGATCGAGATCCTCGACGCCGCCCTGGCCGGCGCCGAGCGACCGACGACGCTCGACGCACTCGACCTGCACCTGCCGATCTGCACGGCCTCGCTCCCCCTGGCGGCGTGTTCCCAGCTCGTAGCCCCGCCGCTGCTGCCGGTGGCGGCCGTGTTGTACGCGTACACGTCGATCCCGACGTTGAAGGAGGCGAGGCGGGTGCTCGTCGAGGAGAATCGGATCGGGGTGGACGCCCTGGATGCGGTCGTGATGGTCGGCTGCCTGGGGACCATGTCGATCTTCCCCGGCGCACTCTGCTGCTGGTGCCTCAGCTTCGGCCGGTTCCTCGTGAAGCAGTCCCGCGACCGCTCCAAGAAGCTCCTCCTGAACGCGTTCGGGAAGCAGCCGAGGTACGCCTGGCTCTGCCGCGACGGCGTCGAGGTCCAGGTCTCGGCCGACAAGCTCCAGAAGGGGGACGTCATCGCCGTCCACACCGGCGAGGTCGTGCCGGTCGACGGCCACGTGGTCGACGGCATGGCGGTGATCGACCAGCATGCCCTGACCGGCGAGTCGACGCCGGCCGAGAAGGGCGTCGGCGACCGGGTCTTCGCCTCGACGATGCTGGTCGCGGGCAAGGTCCGGGTCACGGTCGAGACGTCGGGCAGCGAGACGGCCTCGGCCAAGATCAGCCAGATCCTCAACGACACGGCGGGGTACAAGCTCGCCTCGCAGCACAAGGGGGAGCGGCTGGCCGACAAGGCCGCGATCCCGACCCTGGCCGTCGGCGCCGTCGGCCTGGCCACGATGGGCCCCGTCGGCGCGGTGGCGGTGCTCAACAGCGACCTCGGCACCGGCATCCGGATGGCGGCGCCGCTGGCGATGCTCAGCTCGCTGGCCCTCTGCGCCAACAAGGGCGTCCTGGTCAAGGACGGCCGGGCACTGGAGCTGATGAATCAGGTCGACACCGTCCTGTTCGACAAGACCGGCACCCTGACCCGCGAGCGGCCCGAGGTCGGCCGGATCATCGCCTCGGAGGGCTTCAAGCCCGAGCAGATCCTCCGGTACGCGGCGGCCGCCGAGCGGAAGTTCCACCACCCCATCGCCCTGGCGATCCTGCACAAGGCCGCGGAGCTGAACCTGGTCCCGCCGCCGACCGATGAGACGCAGTACAAGGTCGGTTACGGCATTACCGTCCAGCTCGACGGGCACACCATCCGCGTCGGCAGCAGGCGGTTCCTGGAGATGGAGGGCATCCCC
>JAFANO010000618.1 GCA_019232645.1 Planctomycetaceae bacterium
GTGTCGTCCCTGCGTCGAAGATGAACAACACCCTTGAATGAAGGATGTCTTTCGGGGATAATCATCTCGGCTCTTTGACAACTTGGTGTTGCCGGTTGAGGGAGGAAGGCTCCCTCCTAAAACATCAACCGTACGAAAGGGCCTGGATCGCGAAGACCAAGCGATCCTCGGGTGGCGAGAACCAAGCCATCCGCCTGAATCCTGGGGGACATGTCGCGAGACCTCTCCTCCAGATCCGTACCGCGGGGCATTCGGGAACGGGGCGGCGCGAGCCGCCGAACGCTCGGGGAGACAGTGTAAGACCAGGCACGCCTGGCTGTTGTCGCTGAACCGAGAATCCCACATCCTTCAGGTGTGGGAGTGTCAAAATCGTCGATGGGCATCTGATCCCGACTCTCGCGGCGCTTCGAAGGCGACGGCGACGTCTGGTCCCCACCTGCGCGATCGTTCCGTCCCGATCTCCCCTCCCATCCACGAGACCCGTTTTCCGGATGATTCGCCCTCACGGGAGGGCTCGCGACGGCCGTCGCGGCGCGATCGTCAGCGCGATCCGGGCGAGGACCGGGGCCTCGACGGCCTCGTAATCACGATAACGCATCCGGATCCCTTCATGCCGGGCGTTGCCGACAAACACGATCACGGGGGCCAGCGCCAGGCCGGAATCGACCACCGTCTTCAGGCCGTAGGGCCGGCCGAACGGCGGCAGGGCCCCCCGCTCGCAATCGCCGAAGACCCGCTCCACCTCGTCCTCGGTCGCGATCCGCACGCGAGGACCGCCGAGCACCTGCGCCAGCCTCTCCAGGTCGATCCGGCAGGTCGCCGGCAAGACCGCCAGGGCGTACCGATCCCCCGACCGGATCAGCACCGCCTTGGCCACCTGATGGCCCGACACCCGAACGCTCCGCGCCCGCCGCGTCGCCGAGGGCGCCGGCGTATGCAAGAAGACCTCGAACCAGACATACCGGTCATGAAGATAGTCGCGAATGCTCATCGTAGGTCGCCTCCAAAACCGGATCGGATACCCTTATTATATATGATCTGGATGAAATGGAGAATCTGGGGAAAAAATTTGGGCTATCTCCGCGAAAGCGAATAATAAGATCCGTGGCGAGGGATACACGGGAACTCCTCGTTAGCGAGAATTGAGTGGAGAAATGGTCGAATGGGCGCTATGATGGAGGATGGATCGTGGCAGGCGGGATGACCGCCGTGGCGTCCGGACCCGTGGCATCACGGGCCCGGGGTCATGCCGCGGAGGAAAGTCCGGACTCCGCAGGGCGCGGTGGTGGGTAACGCCCACCGCCCGGTCACGGGTAGGGATAGTGCCACAGAGAATAGACCGCCCCGGGGACTCGGTCCTCGAGGTAAGGGTGAAACGGCGAGGTAAGAGCTCACCAGCAGGCCGGGTGACCGGCCTGGCTCGGCAAACCCCACCGGGAGCAAGACCAAATAAGGGGGCAACGACGTCCGATTTTGCCATCGGGCACGATGGGTGTCGGCGGATTGGCCCGATCCGTGATGACCCCCGGGTAGGTCGCTGGAGGTGCCGGGCAACCGGCGTCCAAGAGAAATGGTCATCCGGAAACATGATCGTTTCCGTACAGAATCCGGCTTATTCGCCTGTCGCGATCCTTTTTTGGAACATCGAGTTCCCGAATCGAAACCCCCGATATCCGCAAGGAACAGACGTCCGATCGCGCGTCTCGGAAGTTTTGACCCTCAGGGATGAGGGCCTTTCCTTCGACGAATCGAGGGCTGGAGAGACGAGGGACGCAGTCGGTTCCGAGCCCCCGAGCGAGCTCCTCCGAAAATGCTCTTGCCGGGCGATTCCTTGCGAGCTATGATGGATGCATCCGATCGAGGGATCGATTCTTGCAAGCTTCGTCAGACTGCGGGCGGGAAGGAGCAGGCGGTGGATCAGGAAACCGTGGTCACCGGGGCGATCGTCGACTCGTGGGTCGAGCCCGCCGGGTCGCTGGGTGACGCCTCGCGGCTGGTGCTCCAGGTCGCGCCGAAGGGGCATCCCAAGGACTTG
>JAFANO010000620.1 GCA_019232645.1 Planctomycetaceae bacterium
GTCGGCCACCCCTGCCGGGAGGCTCGTCAGGATGGGGATCTCGCGGTCGCCGTCGCGGGTCGGCCGGACCAATTCCACCGTGACCCGGCGCGCCCACAGGCACGCGCCGTCGGCGTTGCTCAGGCGGATGGTTTGCTCGAAGACCACGCCGGTGGCACATCGCCCGCGGGAGACCCGCTCGCCGACGGCCTCCCAGGTCAAGGTCGAGCCGTGCTGGCGGATCACGAACGAGCCGCCGCGGCGGGCAATCCCGAAGAGCAAGGCCGTCGTGCAGAAGTTGCGGTCACCGACCCACAGATCGCCGGGCCGGACCATCTCCAGGATCGGCTCGGTCAGCGACCGCTCCTGGGCGTGGCCGTCCTCGCAGGGGATGGCGTCGAGGACCAGCATCGTGGCCGGGTCGAACACCACCACCGCCTGCCCCGGCAGGGCACCGGCCCGCTCGGTGCGCAGCGGCTTGAGCCGATGCTCGGTGCCAGGCAGGTGGCTGCCATCGAGGATCTTGACGCGGTAGCCGGGCAGCCACGGCGGTTTGCCCCCGGTCATCGCGGCAATGACCGGGGCGAGCGCCCCGGCGGTGTGACGGACCAGCGCGGCCCCGATCGGCGGCTCGGTGCGGTTGATCTTGTCGGAGACGGCCTGGCGGGTCACGCCGAGGGCCGCGGCGTGCTTCTTGGAAGCCGCGTTGATCGAGGGGCGGATCTTGCAGACGACGGCGCCCATCAGGTCGACGACGTCGGAGAAGAGCAGCTGCCTCGTGTACTGCTGCTCGGCGACGTCCTCAAAGAGGGTGTCGACGGCTGTGGGCGTCAGGGCGTTCTCCAAAACGGCGCGGGCCATGACGGACACCGGGGACTCCTCGACGAACCGCTCGAAGACCTCGTTCAGGATCATGGCCGCTGCTCCGCGAGTGGGTAGTAATTCCCTACGAGGAGACAGTTTATCAAAATCCGTGGCCACCTTTACAGGGCTGGGTCCGCTGTGCCGACCTTGACTCTTGTAGGGTCCGCTGTGCGGACCTTGACGGAAATTCCTGGAAAACGAAGATTTGGGACGGTCCGCACAGCGGACCCTACAGGAATTCACCAAGCTGGGCACATGATCCAAGACAAATTCCCCTGGAATCGTCGTCACCGGATCCGACCCGCGCGCGAGGCCAGGTAGCTCGACAGCGCGACGTCGAGCTCCTGGTCGGTCCGGAGCGGGACGTAGTCGATGTCGATCGACTGGCAGCTGCGCTTCAGGTCGTTGAGGAACGCGCCCAGCTCGGCCTGGTAGGCGCGGCGCAGGGCGTGCGGCTCGGTCAGGACGTCGGGCAGGCCCTCCATCCCCCGGAACAGGGTCGTGTCGCGGAACGGGAACTCGATCTCGGCCGGGTCGAGGACGTGGAAGACGATGACCTCGTGGCGGCGGTGCCGGAAGTGCTTCAGCCCCGCGATGATTCGGGGGACGTCGTCGAACAGGTCGGAGAAGATCGCCACCACGCCGCGCTTCTTGAACCGCTCGGCCAGGTCGTGGAAGACGATGCCAAGGTCCGACTTCTCCCGAGCCGGCGCGACGTCCATGATGTGGATCAGCTCCTTCAGGTGCGACGGCTGGCCCGCCGGCTTGAGGTACCGACGGACCATGTCGTCGAACGTCGCCAGGCCGACCGAGTCCTGCTGTCGCAGGACCATGTAGCCCAGCGCCGCCGCGACGAACTGGGCATAGCGGAGCTTCGAGACGTTGTCGCCCGAGGCGTACGCCATCGACTCGCTCGTGTCCAGGAGCAGGTAGAGCAGGAGGTTCGTCTCCTCCTCGTACTGCTTGAGGTAGAGCTTGTCGGTCTTGGACCAGACCTTCCAGTCGACGTGCCGGATATCGTCGCCCGGGACGTACTCGCGGTGCTCGGCGAACTCGACCGAGAACCCGTGGTACGGGCTCGGGTGCATCCCCGCGACGTAGCCCTCGACCACCAGGCGCGCCTGGAGGTCGAGGCCCTCGAGGCTAGCCAATGTTTGCGGATTTAAATATCTTTGGTAGTTTTCCACTTCGCTCGGCCTCGTGCTCGTCGACCGGGACGGCGTTGATCAGCCGTTGCACGATGTCGTCGGGCCGCAGGCCCTCCGCCTCGGCGTTGAAGTTGGTGATGATGCGGTGGCGGAGCACGGGCCCGGCGACGGCGCGGATGTCGTCGGTCGAGACGTAATAGCGGCCGTGGAGCACGGCGCGCGCCTTGGCCGCGAGCACCAGGTACTGGCTGGCGCGGGGGCCGGCACCCCAGCTCACGTAGTCGCGGATGAAGTCGGGCACGTCCCCCTTCTCGCGCCGGGTCATCCGGGTCAGCCGGACGGCATACCGCGCGACGTGGTCGGCGACCGGGACCTTCCGGACGATCTCCTGGAGCTCCAGGATGTCGGCGCCGGAGAGGACCTTGGACACGTTCGGCTTGTGGGTCGAGGTCGTCAGCCGGACGATATCCAGCTCCTCGGCCTCGTCGGGGTAGTCGACCAGGATGTTGAGCATGAACCGGTCGAGCTGCGCCTCGGGCAGGGGGTACGTCCCTTCCTGCTCGATGGGGTTCTGGGTCGCCAGGACGAAGAACGGGTCGGGCAGGCGGTGCCGCTCGCCGCCGACGGTGACTTGCCGCTCCTGCATGGCCTCCAGCAGCGCCGCCTGTGTCTTGGGCGGGGTCCGGTTCACCTCGTCGGCCAGCACGATGTTGGCGAAGATCGGCCCGCGGAGGAACTTGAACTGGCGGACGCCGGTCGCCTTGTCCTCCTGGATCACCTCGGTCCCGGTGATGTCCGAGGGCATCAGGTCGGGGGTAAATTGGATCCGGTTATAGGTCAGGTTCAGCGCGTCGGCCAGGGTGTGGATCATCAGCGTCTTGGCCAGGCCGGGGACGCCGATCAGCAGGCAGTGGCCCCGCGCGAAGATCGCCACGAGCAACTCCTCGAGGACCGCGTGCTGGCCCACGATGACCTTGCTCAGCTCCCCCCTGAGCTTGGCGAAAGCGTCCTTGAGTCGTTCGACGGCGGCGAGGTCGTCGTTCGGGAGGGATTGGCTGGAAGTTTCGTCGCTCACGCGGAGATCTCCCTGGGGCAAGATTGGCAGCACGATCGTCGGGACCGGCGGGGAGGTGGCGGGACAGCCTCGACCCCTCCAGACTATCGGGGGAACTTTGAGGCGTCCATCGCGGCCCGCTCGCCCAGCGCCCAGAGCCCACCCTGCGCCGCGACCAGCGCGCCACGGGGGATGAGCCGGACCGCGACTTCGGAGACGGCGACCGGGAAGACCAGTCGCTGCACGAGCTCGCCCGAGTCGCGGCGACGGAAGACCAGGGGCAGGCTCTCCAGCTCCCCCTCGGCGTGTCCCGAGATCACCGGATAGGCCATCACGCACCGAGCCGTCAAGGCGATCGACCATCCCGACTCGGGGCCGGTCAGCGGGCGGGACCAGACGCGCGAGCCGTCGGCCAGCCGCAGCGCGTTGAGGGTCCGATTGCTCGCCCAGTAGAACCGCTCGATGTCGAGCGCCATGGCCTCGGGCCGCTCGCTCAGGTCCTCGATCCCGAGCGGGTAGGACCACCGCTTGACCCCCGTCGCGGGGTCGAGACGGATCAGCTCGATGCCGTCGTGGACCACCAGCAGCCGCTCGGCGTCGCCGAGCAGTCGAGGGGGGCCGTTGCGGGGGAAGTCGACGCTCTCGCGGAAGACCCAGGCGTTGTGGCCGCGCCGCAGGTCGAACAGGGCGACCGTCCGGCGATCGGCCACCAGGGCCACGTGGTCGTCGTCGATCGGCAAGGGGGACCGAGCCCAGTCTTCGTCGTCGGACCTGGGGAACTCGCCGCAGCGGCGGCCGGTCGCGGTCTCCAGCACCAGGGCTATGCCCGGCTTCCGCACCTGGAGCACGATCCGCTGGGGACCGATCCAGAGGTTCGGGTTGATCGTCCCGGAGGCCGGCGCGAAGGACCAGTCCACCAGCCCGGTGTCGCCGTCGAAGGCCAGCAGCTCATGATCGCCGCGGAGGCAGAAGACGCGGTCGCCCACGATCTGAAAATGATGGAAATGCCCGCCCGAGCGGTCGCCGGGGGCCACATCGGTGTCGGGCCGGGCGAACGGGTTCTCGCCGCGACGGCCCGGGCGAGGGCCGCCCAGGTCGTATTGCCAGTCGATCGTCCCCTTGTCGAGGCTCAGAGCGATCAGCCTGGTCTCGGTCGCGGCGATGATCTTGTCGGCGAGGTAGCCGACCCAGACCGGCGGGCTGGACAGATCGGCGGACCAGAGCGGCTCGCCCGAGGCCGGGTCGATGGCGCGGAGGGCGAGGCCCTGGACGAGAAAGATCCGGCTGGCCTCCGCCGACGGGGGCATCCCCTCCGCCCCGAGCGGGCGGACCGCCCCCGGCAACGGGCGACCCCAGCGCCGGACCAGGGGCACCGGCAGGGCCGGTTCCGAGCGGTCGCCCATCATCCGGTCGAACGGCTCGTGCGCCAGCCGCTCGGCGACCAACGCTGCCACTCGCGCCTCGGTGCCGAACTCCTCAAGCGTCACGTCGCCGAACCGCGCCAGGATCTCGGTATACGTGTCGCGCGCCGGGACCCAGAGCCGCTGCGCCTCGTAGGCGCGGGCCAAGCCGAGCAAGGCACGGGCCCGGAGTGCGTCGCCCGGTGCGGCGGCCAGCAGCCGCTTGTAGGCGTGTGCCGCCTCCGCCGGGCGGTTCGAGGTGTCGCGGAGCTGGCCCAGCGCCATGAGCGAGTCGGGGACGACCAGGGCCACCGGGTAGCTCCGCCCGACCTCCTCGAGCAGGTGCGCATCCCCCTGCGCCTTGCCCCGTTCGAGCAGGTCGCGCGCCTGCCGGTCGAACGGCTCGTACAGCCCTCGGCCGTGGGCCTTGAGGATCGCGGCCAGCCGGTCGCCGATCAGGAGGTCGGCGCGGATCGTGCGGTGGCCCTCCTCGACGGCGACGCTCAGGGGCCGGAGTTGCTCTTCGGCGAGCAGCCCCTGGAGCGTGACGACCGCGTCGCGGGGCGTGCCACGGTCGAGCTGGACGTCGGCCAGCGCCAGCCGCGCCATGAGCCGGTCGCGATCCGACCAGGCGACCTTGGTCGCCGCCTCGAGATGCTCGGCCGCCCGCGCCCACTCCTTGCCCGCTCGGGCCCGGCGACCCAGCCGCATCAGCAGGCGGTATTGATGGTTGCGGGTCGCCTCGACCAGCGGGTGGCCGTCGATCGACTCCGACGGCCGGGCCCGCCGCAGCGCCTGGCTCAGCGCCTCCAGCGCGAGCTCGTCCTTGCCGGTCGCCTCGGCGGCCCGCGCCAGCCGGAAGTAGTTCGAGGCCTGGTCGGGCGCGCGGGCGATCTCATCGCGATAGCGCTGGATCAGCCGGCTGTTCTGGCAGAAGACGACCAGCGCGTCGGCCTGCGCGACGATCAGGTAGCCGTCGCCGACGGCGAGGTTGCCGCCGGTCGTGTGGAATGAATCCTGGAGCTTGATCGAGGGCTCGACCCGGAGCCCGGTGGCCTGGTCGAGGATCTGGATCTCGTTGCGGGTCGGCCAGTAGATCTTGTCGCCGGCCAGCAGGCCACGGCCGAAGCCCTCGAAGGCCGGGCCGTTGTCGGGCCACGACTGGACGAGCTTGCCGGTCCTGACGTCGAACAAGAGCACGCGGTCGCCGGTGGCGACCAACCGGCCTTTGGCGACCCCCAGCAAGTGCGCCAGCTTGACCTCGTCGGGCAGCGGTTTGGTCTTCCAGACGAGGCGGCCGCTGGCGGCGTTGAAGGCATAGATGCTGTTGGCGTCGTCGGGGGCGACGATCACCAGGCCGTCGTGGACGATCGCCGGGTTGAGGTCGCGCTCGTGGCCCAGGCCGGCATCGTTGCGGTCCTCCCTGGGATAGGTCGCGACCCAGCGGATGCCCCCCGTCTCGGCGTCGAGCGCCGCGACCGCGCCGAGGTTCGTCTGATAGTAGACCGTCGAGCCGTCGAGCGAGAGCAGGCGGTGGCCGAAATCGTTCAGGGGGGAGCCGAAGCCGCCGCCCATGCCCATGCCCATGCCGAAGCCGAGCGGGTTGTCGAACTCGGAGGGCGCCGCGCCGAGGTAGCGGACCCAGCGCGGGGTCCCCGTCTCGGCATCGAGGCAGGCCACGTAGGTCGACGTCAGCTCGCGCCGGTCGGTCACCGCGACGTACACGCGGCGCGCATCGGCGACGGGAGTCCCCTCGAACCCGAGGCTGCGGTTCAGGCCGTCGGCCGGGCGCTGCGGCAGCGTCAGGTCGCTCGCCTGGCAGGTCCAGAGCAGCTTGCCCTCGCTGTTGCGGTCGACCGCGATGATCGAGCCGGGCGACGCGACGGACATCCGCCCCATGCCGAAGTGCACCGGGCCCGTCGGCCCCATCCGGGCGTAGATCCGGTCGCCGAAGGCCGTCAGCGTGTAGCGCGGCAGGGTCGTCACCGGCAACGCCGCGATCGGGCCGGATCGCTCCTGGGTCTCGTCGTGCTTCCAGGCCTCGCGGTGCGCCCCCGCGCTGCTCCCGGGCGGCCCGGTCGGGCGGTCGTTCAGGTCATAGGCGAGGATCCTGTTGCTGTCGCAGACGACGACCTGGTCGCCCAGGACGATCGGATGATAGGCCAGGAGCCGGTCGTCGGGGATCCGGAACGACGACATCCCCATCGCGCGCACGCCCATGCCGCGACTCAAGGTGTTGGGGTTGTATGCCTCGAGCTCGATCCGCCACTGGAGCGACCCGACGTCGATCGGCCCCGGAACGACCTTGGTCCGCGTCGGCGAGCCGGCGAATGTCGGCCAGCGGCCGTCAGGCTGGGCGGGGGGCGCGAGGTGGTCGAGCCGCAGCGCCTCGGCCAGTGTCTCGGCATAGGGACCGGACCGGCCGGCCAGCGCGCCGGCGGCATCCGGGTACGCGGCGGCGAACGCCTCCAGCGCCGCGCGATCGGGCGGGTCCTCGGCCTCGGCCGCGCGGCAGAGGAGCTTCTTGGCCGCGACCCTGGCCAGGTCGACGCTCGGGTCGGGATGGATTAGCCCGGATCGATCTCCGGGGCTGTCGGGGACGAGCTGACGGTACAGCGACAGCGCCTCGTCGAAGCGGCCGTCTTCGAAGGCCAGGTCGCCCAGCAGCTCGAGCGCGTCGTCGCCCCAGGCGCTGCAGAACGCCTGTTCGACGACGCGGCGGAGCAACCCTCGGTCGCGCTCGGCCGCCCCCTGGCGATACCATTGCTCGGCCCGCACGTCGACACGCGAACGGTAGATCGCGCGACCCGCGGGCGGCAGCGCCGCCAGCCGTCGCTGGCAGAACTGTCGCAGGTCGACGAACAGGACCGACTCCCCCGACGGGTCGCCCGCGGCGTCATCCTTCGGCAGCCTGGCGACCTTGTCCCCGAACTGCTGGATGACGCGCTGATAGAGATCGACGGCCTCGGCCCACTGGCCCTCGCGCGCATGGCTCGCCGCGTTCCGCAGCAGCGCGTCGGCCGTGTCGCTGAAATCGGGGTAGAACTTCGTTGCCGTCCGGTTGAATCCCTGGGCCAGGCCGTGCGGACAGTTCAGGGCCATCCCCGTCCACACGACCGCCCATCCAACTCGACCCCAGCAGCCCGACCTCAGCAGTTGTTTCATCACCAGACCCTCCATGCACGATCGACGTCTTCGCGGGGGTCGGTCGGGCAGGGGATAATGGACTTCAGCGTGAGCGGTTCCAGACGTGACTGCCCTCGAATTGCACAATCCGCGTCTTTATCATCGGGCCACCTCGGAAAGGCGTCCTCAGAAAATCCCGTGGACGCAGGCTCCCCCGAACAATCATCATCGCGGGAAAAGCTTCGCACCGAAATCCTTCATCATCGAACACCAATCCACCCGTCCCGTGCAATGGCAAATCCAGTACCACAAAACTGCATCATCGTTAACTTCCGCCAAGGACGGACATTTTCCATGACGAGCCGCAATGAGGCTGCCGCTATCATGGGCATTGTGCTCACGGATTAGACGTTCGGCGAGGGTCACGGGCGATGCTGGAGGAGGTAACCCACGTAGAAAACGAGCACGCCGCTCGCGGCAATCAGGAGCGACTGCCCCAATCCGACCTTTTCGACCAATTCCGAGGCAATGCCGAACGGCAGGATCAGCAGCCCGAGGAACTGGAGCGCGCGGCCCACGCGATGGCGGATCATTGAGTGCTCGATTCGACTCAGAGGCGATCCGGAAAGGTCCCTCTGACGCGGGTGGGGGGTTCGGCGCGAAGGGGACCACCGAGGTTCGTACGAGGCTTCCCAGCGGGTTGCGACCGTCGATCCAGCCGATGATGAGGCAGATCCCCGTTCCGGAGAGCCTTTCGTAGAATCTGGCGAAAGATAGGCCAAGACAGGGGGGTGAAGTGGCCGGGGCGGGATCAGCACAGGCCCGGCCACACGATCGGGAGTGGGATACGGCATCACGTTTCGATGAGATGCCCCGAGGAGGCCGCGGTCAGGCGCGGAGCAGCCCAGAGGGCACGATCGAGAGACACTGCTCGGGGGACGCTGATCGCTTACTTCGCTTTCGCCGGGTTGATCGGGATGTCGCCGACGTTCGTCACCTGGTTCGCCGCGACCTCGACCGGGATGCCGCGCCCGGCGCGCTGGGTGACGTAGCCGACCTTCTCCTGCCAAAGCACCAAGTTCTGAGTGCCGGCGGGCACGCCGGTGATCTCGAACGACCCGTCCTCGCCCGTCACCGCGAAGAACGGATGGGCGAAGACCATGACGTAGCCCCTCATCCAGGGATGGATGTCGCAGGCCAGCGGGATCGGCCGGCGCTCCTCGATGAGCTTGAGCTCAACCTGGCCGTTGGGCGAGAGGACCTGGTTGAACGCCCCGTTGGTAAAGGAAGTGAAGCGAATGTTGTGGGTGACGGGGTCGCTCGACTTGAGCACGAGGTCCTGGCTCTGATGCAG
>JAFANO010000705.1 GCA_019232645.1 Planctomycetaceae bacterium
TACCGCAAGAGTGTTACCCCGGGTCCGAGCGTTCGTTGAACCAGGTCGGGATCTCGATCTTCATCCCGTGCCACTCGTTGGGTCCAGGTCGACGGTCTCGGTCCGCGTCGGGAGGCGCGCGGTCAGCCGCTGCTCCGCGGTAGGTGATATCGGTCTTTCTTCCCCTCGCTTTCGACCCCCCGCGCGACACTGATATAAAAAATATATTAAAATAATTTGAAAAATCCCGCCGCTGTTGCAACCTCAAGTTATGGGATTTAAACTACATCCTTACAATTTTCGTTCAGCGAGGAGTCTCCCGGGTTCACCCCGCGGGGAGGGATCGCGTGGCCATGATGCTGAAAATGATCTTCATCCTGTCCCCATGAACCTTTCCGTGGTATCCTGAGATCGTCGCCCGAAGGCATCCCCTCGCGGGGAGACCGACATGGGCGACCCTGTCCCCTGTCACGTGGCCGGAAAGTATCGGAACGTCGGCAAGTGTCGTGAGACAAACGACCAGCGAGTACAGGCACAAACCCTCGGCTTGAGCCGTGGGCGTCATGACCGGGTGATGGCTCAGCAGATCCTGAGGTCTCGCGGTCCAACGTACCCGGCCGGTCGGCCGCCGGGACCTCGCGGCCCAGGTGGCCTTGACCGGATCGCCGCGCAATCCCCAGGATGGATGGGCTTGAGGCGGGTGGGACGATGCGCGTTCGGGCCGGGCATCGAGACCCTCGACGGCACAGGACTGGATATGCCCGCGTTCACGCATCATATCTTCGTCTGCGGCAACGTTCGCCCCCCCGGGCACAAGCGAGGGTGCTGCGACCCCGAGGGGAAGCAGGCCCTGCGGGAGGCGTTCAAGCAGGAATTGAAGAAGGCGGGGCTCGGACCGCTGGTACGCGCCAATCATGCCGGCTGCCTCGAACAGTGCGAGCATGGCCCGACGGTCGTGATCTACCCGCGAGGGGTCTGGTACGGTCGCGTGACGATCGCTGACGTCCCCCAGATCGTTTCCAAGACGCTGATCCAGGGCGAGATCCTCGACGACCTGGTGATCCCCGAGTCGTGCCTGAACAACGCCACCTGCCCTCATCGACGGGCGATCAAAAGGGGTTAATTCCGCCGTGGTGCCGCTGCTCGAGACGATCGACGAGGTGCGCCGCGCGGTCGCTGCCGCGCGGGCGTCAGGAAAGGTCGTCGGCCTGGTCCCGACGATGGGGGCGCTGCACGTCGGGCACCTTCGCCTGATCGAACGGTGCCGGGCCGAGGCAGGGCTCGTGTGCGTCTCGATCTTTGTCAACCCCACCCAGTTCGGCCCGAACGAGGACTTCGCGCGCTACCCCCGGACCCTCGACGGCGACCGCCGGCTCTGCACCGAAGCGGGCGCCGACCTGATCTTCGTCCCGGACGTGGCGACGATGTATCCCGGCGGGCCGGACTCGACCTTCGTCGAGGTCCCGGGGCTCACCGGCATCCTCGAGGGGGCCAGCCGGCCGGGGCATTTCCGGGGCGTGGCCACCGTCGTGCTCAAGCTCTTCGCGATCTTCGCGCCCGACCTCGCCGTCTTCGGCGCCAAGGACTTCCAGCAACAGCTCGTCATCCGCCGGCTGGTCGCGGACCTGAACCTGCCGGTCGCGATCCGGACGGTCGAGACGGTCCGCGCGCCCGACGGCCTGGCCCTGAGCAGCCGTAACCGTTATCTCGACCCCGACCAGCGTCGCGCGGCGACGATCCTCTCGAAGGCGCTGCGCCTGGCGGCGGGGGCCGTCGCCGAGGGGGAGCGACGGGGCGACAGGGTTCGACAGATCCTCCGCGAGACGATAGAATCGGAGTCGTTGGCGCGGCTCGACTACGCCGAAGTCGCCGACGCGGAGACGCTCGAGCCCTTGGACGAGCTGATGCGGGGCCGCCGCGCAGTGGCCTTGTTGGCCGTCTGGATCGGGACGGCCCGACTGATTGATAACGCGATCCTCTCGGAATAGCCCGGATGCGGCTCAAGGTCCTCAAGAGCAAACTCCACCTGGCCACGGTCACGCGCAGCGAACTGTTTTATCACGGCAGCCTGACGATCGACCCCGAATTGATGGAGGCCGTTGGCCTTTATCCTTATGAGTTGATCTTGTTGAGCAACGTGTCGACGGGTCAGCGCGCCGAGACCTACGTCCTGCCCGGCAAGCGCGGGATGCGGCAGATCGAGCTGAACGGGGCGATGGCGCGCATCGGGGCGGTCGGCGATCGGGTGATCGTCATGGCCTTCGCCGATTTTGCCCCCGCCGAGCTCGACGGCCATCGTCCCCGGGTCGTGGCGCTCGACGCCCAGAACCGGATCGTCGAGCGCATCGATTACGCGCCGATCCACGTCGAATAATGCAGCCCGGACCTCGACCGATCCGCCCCCCAGCAACGGCCGCGAGCCACGCCGACTGGCCCGAGGGTCCGGGCGACGGCCGAGGCGGCCGGGCGATCCCCACCCCGCGAAGGTCCTTCAGGGAGGACGCATGCGGCAAGTCCTGTTCACGATCCCCATCTTCGGCGGTATCAAGATTTTCGGCTATGGTCTGATGCTGGTCTTCGCCTTCTTCGGCTCGACCGGCCTCGCCGCCTGGCGCGCCCGCCGCGAGAAGCTCGACCCGGAACTGTTCTACGACATGGCGGTCTGGGTCTATCTCGGAGGGCTGGTCGGCGCACGCCTCTTCTACGTGATCCAGTACTGGGGCGACCGGGTCCGGACCATCGGCGACGCCTTCCGGGTCTGGGAGGGGGGGATCGTCCTCTACGGGAGCATCATCGGCGGGACGCTCGCGTTCTTCCTCTACCGGTTCGCCCGGCCGTTCCCGGTCCGGCCATTCCTCGACGTGATCGCACCGGCCCTGGCGCTGGGGATCGCACTCGGGCGGCTGGGCTGTTTCTTGAACGGTTGCTGCTACGGCGACCGGTGCGACCTCCCCTGGGCCGTGAGCTTCCCCAAGGGATCGCCGCCGTGGCTCCAACAGGTCCACGACGGCCAGATCGTCAAACCCAACGGCTCACCCCCCTGGGTCGACTACTACGATCGCCTCCGCCATCGGACCGTGCAAGCCTCGGAGTGGTCGCAGCCGCTGCACCCGACGCAACTCTATTCGGCGATCGATGGGCTGGTCCTTCTGGGCCTGCTCTCGGCGTATTTCCCGCTCCGCCGCCGTGATGGCGAGGTCATGGCGCTGCTGATGCTGACCTACCCGATCACACGGTTCCTTATCGAGTATCTCCGCAACGACGAGGGGGCGGTCCTCGCCGGACTGACCATCTCGCAGACGATCAGCGTGCTGCTCTTTCTCGGCGCGGTCGCGTTCTGGTCCTACCTCTCGCGCCTGCCCGCGACCCGCTACGCCGAGGGACACCAGGGCGTGATGCCCCAAGCGGCGGCGACGGCCTGGCACTGATCGGCCTCCCGAGTCGCTCCAGAGATCCCCTCCCTTCCCCCTCTCATACGCATTCCAGATCTTGTGTGAACTCTGTCGTGATCTCAAATTTGAGATTTTAGATTTCAAATTATGTTCGGATCTCGAATTCGAGATTTCGGATTTCCCATCAGCAGACCGAGCGCACGAAATCCCTGGGATCCGGATCAGGGGACCCGGATCCGGTCGAGGATCCGGCCGAGGAGGTCGTCGGCGCACAGGCCCTCGGCGTCGGCCTCGTAGCTGAGGATGATCCGATGGCGGAGGACGTCGCGCGCCAGGCTCTTGATGTCGTGGGGCGTGACATAGTCCCGGCCGGAGAGCAGGGCATGGCTCCGCGCGGCGCGGACCAGGGCGATGGTGGCGCGCGGGCTCGCCCCCAGCTCGAGCAGCGGGGCGAGGTCGAGGCCATACGCCGACGGGTCGCGGGTGGCCCGCACCAGGTCCACGACATATTCCTTGATCGCAGGCGCCACCCGGATCGAGGCCACCAGGGCTCGGAATGCGAGGATGTCACCGGGGCCGAAGAGCGGAGGCGGGCCATCGTCGCCCGACCAGGGCGGCATTCCCTCGGTCATGCTCGGGAGGTCGAGCATGGCCAGCTCGGCCGAACGGTCGGGATAGCTGACCATCAGCTTCATCAGGAACCGGTCGAGCTGCGCCTCGGGGAGCGGGTAGGTCCCCTCGTGCTCGATCGGGTTCTGAGTGGCCAGGACCCAGAACGTCTCGGGCAGGACGATGGTCTCGTCGCCGATGGTGATCTGCCCTTCCTGCATCGCCTCGAGCAGGGCGCTCTGGACCTTGGCCGGGGCCCGGTTGATCTCATCGGCGAGCAGGACGCTCGTGACGATCGGACCGGGTCTGACGTCGAAGGTGCCGGTGGCCGGCCGGTAGATCTGGGTGCCGGTCAGGTCGGCCGGGAGCAGGTCGGGGGTGAACTGGATCCGACGGAACGGGAGGTCGAGGGCCCGCGCCAGGGCCCGGACGGCGCGGGTCTTGGCCAGGCCGGGGACCCCCTCGATCAGGACGTGGCCCCCGGTCAACAGGGCGATGACCAATCGCTCGAGCATCCGCCGCTGGCCGACCACGCTGTCCTCCAGCCGATCGATCAGGTCCGAGAGGCCGCGACCCGCATCGAGGGCCGGGGTCGGGGGCGAAGGCGGCGAGGGTTCCTCGGCGGACATAAATCGGTGGTCCCCAGGGGTCGTCGCCGAGTCGCGTCTCGGGTGAGGCGAGGATGTTCCCGGACGGTCGGGCCCTCACACGAGTCCGCTCACCTGGGCTTCCGGTGCTCCATCAATCGCCTCAAGATGTCGTCGGCGGCGGCGCTCGCCCCCTTCTTCTCGACCTCGGCGGGGGCTTCAGGGGCCTTCGGCTTGACGTAGAACGGGTTCGACTCGTCGAGGAATTCCTGGGTCGGCTCGTCCGAGGGTTCGTTCGCGTCGGGCAAATCCTCGGCCGGTTCCGGGTCCCCCATCCCCTCGGGCAGCGGTTCGATTTCGAGATCGAGGAACGGGAAATGGGATACGGGTTCGTCCGAGGCCGCCGCGGCCGGGGCGACCGGCTTCGAGGCCGCCGGCGCAACCGGAGCGGCCGGCTTCGAGGCTCCCGCCTTCAGGGCGTTGAGCGTGTTCGTATCGTCGCCCTTGACGTCCGAGGGGTGGTCCGGGGTGGGATTGGCATGATCGGCGACCTGCCACGATTCGATCTCGTCATGGCTGATCCCGTCGGGGAATCGCTCCGTGGTGGGGGCGGGCCTGGCCGTCTTGCCCGTCGCAGCCGGCGTCCCCTGGATCGAGACGGCGAATGTCAGCGGTCCGATCCCCACGAGGTCGCGGTCTTTGAGCACATGCGGCCCGGTCAGCTCCTTCCCGTTGACGAACGTCCCATTACGGCTTCCCAGGTCGGTAATGATGACCCGGTCCGGGCCGATCTCGAATTCCGCGTGTTCGCGACTGACCTGCTCGCTCTTCGGCCGCAACTGGCACTTCTCGCCGCGTCCGATTCGGAAAACCGGACCGGCCAAGGGGACGATCTTCCCCTCCGGTTTGCCCTGAACGACGATGAGTTGCACTTTCATGAGGAACCGTCCCGACCGTGAGGATCGGCAGCGAAGGATCGAGCGAGGAGCGATACCGGGGGGAAGCCGGCCAACTCCCAAGCATTTGGATTGACGTAGGGAACCTCACCGGGAGATCGGTGATCCGAGGAACCGAACCAGATCCAGCTCGTCGCCCAAAGGAAGTGCCGACCGAAGGACGATACCCGCGCGACGACTCCTCCAGCTCCTCTCGGCGACTCGGTCTTCACACACGTTCCAAGATATCAGACCCGCTCCGCCGATCAACTCCCCGGCACTGGGCATCGGGGCCGCATGGATACATCATCTAATATTAACAAATAAAAATTAGATGACTCATCGTTTTCGAGTCCAGGCGGGATTGCGATAGACTTCCTCCGCCCGCCTCCGGGCATGCTCGCGGATCTCGGGCGCGACGTCACGGGGCTCGGGCAGCAGGCCCAATGACCCGGGGATCTGCCGGTGGATGAGAGAGGCCCAGGTGTGCACATCCGAGGGGATGCGAGCCAGGTCGCTGGCGCCGGGCAGCTCCGGGGTGAGGTCTGAGCGCTTCAACAGCAACGAACCGTGCTGGAGCACAGCGCCCGAGCTCCGTCGCTGGGCGCTGCCGACGATCTTGACGCCGTCGACGATAATATCCTCTGGATCTTGATCCGTAAAGCATAAAAATGGATGAATTCTAGAGCCGCTCTCCGGGAACCCTCCGCGCGGGCGGGCCGCGACGCCGTGAGCGCGCAGCAGCTCGGCGAGGGCGGCGTGGACGGCCTGATAAAGTGCGGCGCCGCGACGGGCCAGAGGATGTTCGCGGGGGACCACCAGCGCGTAGGTCACCTCGTGATGGTGCAGGATCGCCCCGCCGCCGGTCGGCCGACGGACCAGCGGGACGCCCCGCCAGCGCGGGTCGGTTTCGGCGCCGGACACCGCCTGGAAGTAGCCCAGGCTGAGCGTCGGGGCCGACCACTGGTAGGTCCGGAGCATCGCCGCGCGCGGGTCGTCGGCCACCGCGTCGAGCAGCGCCTCGTCGAGGGCCATGTTACCCGGCCCGTCGGCCGATTCGTGGGGCAGGATCTGGCAAGGGATATTCATCATCGCTCACGGCCGATCGGCGGCGACGTCGAACTGGTCGAAGGCTCGCGCCACCGGCGGGATCAGCGCCTGCGCGGAGCCCGTTACGGTGATCCAGGCCGCCGCCGGCGCGGCCGTCCAGCTCCGGCCGGAATGTGAAGCGGCCGGCGTTGTCATGGCCCCGACCGCCGCGGTGCCGATGAGCCCTCGCCATGGATCCCGCTCCGTACCCATCGTCGCGCCGTCGCACCGGGGTCGCTCAACGATTTTCCGGGGTGCCGTTCCACTTGAGGACCGGGGTCTTGGCGGCCTTGACCTCGTCGGGGCGGCTGATCGGTGTGGAGTGCGGGGCGTCATGCAGGGCCGCCGGATCCTCCTCGGCGATGGCACGGAGGACCTTGGCGAAGGTCTCGAGCGTCTCGCGGCCCTCGGTCTCGGTCGGCTCGATCATCAGCGCCTCGGGCACGATCAAGGGGAAATAGACCGTGGGGGCGTGGATGTTATGGTCGATCAGCCGCTTGCCGATGTCCATGGCGCGGATGCCCCGATCGCGGGACAGCGACCGCGCCGAGGCCACGAATTCGTGCATGCACCGCTCGCCGAACGGCACGGGGCAGACGTCGCGGACCAGCGTCATCAGGTAGTTGGCGTTCAGGACCGCGTGCTGGGCGACGGCCTTGAGTCCGTCGGGGCCCTGGCTCCGGATGTAGCAGTAGGCGCGAAAGAGCACGCCGGTATTACCGAAGAAGGAGCGGACGCGGCCGATCGACCGGGGCCGGTCGTAATCGAGGCGATAGGTGCCGTCGTCATCGCGGGCGACGAGTGGGGCGGGCAGGTAGGGGGCCAGCGCCTGGCGGACCGCGATCGGCCCGGCGCCCGGGCCGCCGCCGCCGTGGGGGCCGGAGAAGGTCTTGTGGGGGTTGTAGTGCATCAGGTCGGCCCCCATGTCGCCCGGCCGCACGGCGCCGAGGATCGCGTTCATGTTGGCCCCGTCGAGGTAGAGCAGCGCCCCGCGGTCGTGGAGCCGGCGGGCGATCTCGCCGACCTGCGGATCGAACAGCCCGACCGTGTTGGGGTTGGTGATCATGAACGCGGCGACCTTGTCGTCGAGCTTGGCCTTGAAGTCGGCGAGGTCGACCAGCCCGCGCGCGTCGCTCTTGATCGTGACGGCTTCGAACCCGGCCAGGTGCGCCGAGGCCGGGTTGGTGCCGTGGGCGCTGTCGGGGATCAGGACCTTGGTCCTCGACTCGCGCCGGTCGCGGAAGTACGCCCCGGCGACCAGCAGCGCCGTCAGCTCGCCCTGTGCCCCCGCCGCCGGCTGAAGGCTGACGGCGTCCAGCCCGGCGATCTCGGCCAGAAATTCTTGAAGCTCGTGGAGCAGCGCCAGCAATCCCTGGAGCGTCCCTTCGTCCTGATACGGATGCTGCGCCGTCAGGCCCGGCAGCGCGGCGAGCCGCTCGTTCCGCTTCGGGTTGTACTTCATCGTGCACGACCCGAGCGGATAGAAGTTCGCGTCGATCGACATGTTTGACGTCGAGAGGTTCGTGTAGTGCCGGACGACGTCGAGCTCGCTCAGCTCGGGCAGCGGCGGCGGCGACGGGGCCAGTTGCTTGGCCGGGATCATCGCCTCCAGCGGCCGGGCGGGCACATCCGAGCCGGGGAAGATGGCCGTGGCACGACCGGGTCGGCTGGACTCGAAGAGCAAGGACGGCGTGTCGAGCTTATACATCGAACCCCTTTCATCATTGAGGAAGTCACGGCCGATATAACATCAGCTGGACTGGCGTACGGATCCCGGCCTCAACACCCATTCCGCCGCTTCGGATCGTCTTCAGATTCATCCTCATCGGGGATGGCGATCACTTCCGGCGGGACGAGGACGACCTTTCCATCACGCATCGTCGCCGCCGGGAAACCCGCACGCTGGTGCGCCCTCGGGGCCTCGAAGATGGCCTCTCCCATCGCCCGACGGATCGCTTCAGCCGAGAAGATCCCATCCACCAGGGTGCCTCGTCCCTCGCTCGACATGCTCCATCCCTCCTCGCTGGAGGCACCATCCTTCAGGCCGGTACGGTTTCAAGGGCCTGGGCATAGGCCCGGGCCAGCCCATCGATCTCGGCCCTGGTCCGCTTCTCGGTCACGGCGACGAGGATGCCGTCGGCCAGTTGGGGATACCAGCGGCCCAGCGCGATGCCGCCGTGGTAGCCGAGGCGACCGACTTCGGCCAGGACACGGGCCGGAGCCTTCTGCGACCGGATCACGAACTCCTTGAAGAACGGCCCGTCGAAGGCGAGCGAGAGGCCGGGGACCCGGGCCAGTTGTTCGGCCGCGTA
>JAFANO010000720.1 GCA_019232645.1 Planctomycetaceae bacterium
ACAGAGGATGACTCTACGAGATAAAGTCGGATCGGTTCGGGTTGCTTCGTCGCCCGTCTGGGCCGGAGCTTGCTGAAATGACGGACACGGGGACTGACGAGAGGGGGTATTGTCAAATCTTGTGGATGACGGTCTTTCAGGCGGCGGGCTTCTCCTGCTTCACGCCGTCGATGAAGACCACTCCCGCAATGACCTCCGGCACGAGCTTCGAGCCGTTCAAGGCCCGCCACCCCTTCGAGGCCGATTCCATCAACTTATACACCATCGTCAGGCACGCCGCCCGGCTCCCGCTCCCCTTCGTCTTGGCATGCCGCAGCCGCACCGTCGAGAACACGCTCTCGATCGGGTTCGTCGTCCGGATGTGACGCCAGTGCTCCGCCGGGAAGTCGTAGAACGTCAGCAGCACGCCCCGGTCCTTGACCAGGCACTCGACCGCCTGAGGATACTTCGCCTCGTAGGTCTTCACGAACAGATCGAACGCCTTCTCCGCCTCCTTCCGGCCCTCGGCCTGGTAGATGTCATGGAGCATCCGCTTGGCCTTCGGCTGGCTCCCCTTGGGCAGCTTGTCCAGCACGTTGGCCGTCTTGTGCACCCAGCACCGCTGCTCCTTCGTCGTGTCCCAGACCTGACGCATCGCCTTCCAGAACCCCAACGCCCCATCCCCGATCGCCAGGCTCGGCTCGATCGAAAGCCCACGGGCCTTGCAGTCCAGGAGCAACTCCTTCCAGGACTGCTCGCTCTCCCGGTAGCCGTCGGCGATGGCGATCAGCTCCTTCTTGCCGTCGGCGGTCGCCCCCATGAGGACCAGGATGCATTGCCGCCCCTCCTCCAGGCGGATGTTGAAGTGGACGCCATCGGCCCAGACGTAGACGTAGTGCTTGCCCGCCAGCGATCGCTGGCTCCACGCCTCGTGCTCCTGCTCCCAGGCGGCCTTGAGCCGGGTGATGGTCGTCGCCGACAGGTTGGGGGCGTCCGGCCCGAGGATCGCCTGGAGGGCCTCGGAGAAGTCGCCAGTGCTGAGGCCCTTCAGGTACAGCCAGGGGATCAGTTCGTCCAGGCTCTTGGTCCGCCGCAGGTAGGGGGGCAACACGGCGGGGGTGAACTTCTCTCGCTGCTCGGCCGGGCGACGGTCCTGGACCCTGGGCTGCTGGACCGGGATCTCGCCGATGCCGGTCTGGATGGTCCGCTCGGGGAGGTGGCCGTTACGGACGACCTGCCGGCGACCGGCGGCGTCCCTGAGGTGGGCATGGGTGTCGACCCAAGCGGCGACCTCGGCCTCGATGGCCTCGGCCAGCATCCGTCGGGCCCCGTCCCGGAGGATCTCGGTGAGGACGTCCTGGCCTTGGGGCAAGGGCACGATGCGGATGTCGGTGGTAGACTGCTGCATGGCGGGGTACTCCTCGGCCTCGTGGGCCGACAGGTGTGCTCGTAACGGTTGCATCACCAAGGATACCCCGCCGCCTTTCAGCCGGCCGTCCACAACATTCAGTTATACCCCTGCGGACTATGTCCTGGCGCTCAAAGGAAACCAGGGGACGTTGCACCAGGCGGTCATCAACTATATCGACGAGCAGAGCCAGAACGACTTCGCGGATGTGCAGGCTCGTCGGCATCGGACTCAGGAAACAGGGCATGGACGTCAAGAGACACGGCGCTACATTCAGATGCCGGTGCCTCAGGAGTTACCGGGGCAGCAGTGGTGGACAGGGCTGAAGTCGATTGGCATGGTGGAGTCGCGGTGCGTTCGCAAGGGGAAGGAGACGGTCGAGGTGCGCTATTACATCAGCAGCCTGGGGGTGGGTGTGAAGCGGTTCGCCCATGCCGTGCGGAGTCACTGGAGCATTGAGGGTGTTAGCCCGATTGCTGCGATTTTACACGCTAAGGCACCGCGAAAAAATAAGTTGAGCATTTTTTCTCTTGTGGGACAGCCGCCCTCGGCTGTCATCATCTGCGACATCCGAGGGCGGCTGTCCCACATTCAAGATCACGCATACGATAAATTGATCAACTTATTTTTTCGCGGTGCCTTAATTCTACAGCAGCAGGAACTTGACGCCCCTGTGTTTCTCCCGCCAGGTCTTTTCGTGAGAGGCCCTGGCGATCTGGTTCCGTCGGATGTGGTAATCTACCAGGGCGATCGCTCA
>JAFANO010000730.1 GCA_019232645.1 Planctomycetaceae bacterium
GTGATCGCCGGCTGCCTGTTCGGGTCCCTGGCCAACGCCCCCGCCCTGGCGCAGCCGGAGCACCGGGCCAAGGCACCGGCATCGATCGAGCAGATCGACCGCGAGTTCGAGAGCGGCCTGGCCGCGCTGGAGCGGCAGCGCCTGGAACGGTTGGCCGCCCTGGTGGCCGCGCAAGCCGGTCCCGAGGCGAACGCCGCTTACGAGGCATATTTCCAGCGCGCCCTGGCCGCCCGGCTCTACCGCGACGCGGAGCCGATCGCAGAACGGATCCTGCGCCAGGGCCAGTCCGCGTCCCCGCAGGTTGTCTACCTCGCCGAGGCCGTCGACATCCTGGCCAAGGTCGAGCGCGGCGACTTTCGCCCGGCGGTCGAGAGTCTCAAGGCGGCCCTCCAAGCCGGCAAGGCCGAAGGCCGGCCGGCCGCGCCCGCCCTGCCGGTGGCCACCCGACTGGACCTGCTCGAGCTGGTCTTCCAAAAATTGGTCGAGCACGATCAATTCGCGCTCGCCCGCGAGGCGCTCGAGGTGGTCGGCCGGAACGCCGAGCAGCCGGCCGTCCGCGACTATGCCACCGCTCGGCTGCGGCGGCTGGACCGGATCGGCAAGCCCGCGCCGGGCCTCGCGGGCACCGACCTCGATGGCAAGACGGTCCGTCTGGGCGATTTGCGGGGTCAGGTCGTGCTGCTCATCTTCTGGGCGAGCTGGTGCATGCCGAACGCCCAGGAGGTCGAGCAGTTCGAGCGTGTCTACGCATCCCACCGCGATCGTGGCCTGCGGGTGCTCGGGATCAACCTGGACACCGCCCAAGACGGTGGCCAGCCAGTCGAGACGGTCCTGCCCAATATCCGCCGCTTCGTCCTCGATCACAACATCCCCTGGCCGACGCTGATCAATGGCGACGGCGCGCGCGATTACGCCAAGGCCTACGGCATCACCGACATCCCGGCCAACGTCCTGATCGGCCGCGACGGCACAGTGATCGGCCTGGATCTGGATCGCTCGAACCTCCGCCGCGAGGTCGAGCAGGCCCTCGGCGGCTGAGGGCGGCTCGCTCCCTACGACCGAGGGGGGTCGGCGGCCTGGGCCAGGGTCTCGTAGAGCGACAGCAGGAACCAATGAAAGCTGTCGGCGATGTGCGCGGTCGCGTGCGCCCGCACGAACTGGAGGGCGGGCCGGCCGTACTCGAGCAGGGCGTCGCGGGCCGTGGCCACGGTGGTGAGCTGGGCCCGGCCCTGCGCCCGCTGCTCGCGGAGCACCGCGAGGCTGGCCCGGTCGGCCGTGGCCCGCTTGGCGCCGAGATCGCCTCCGACCGGGGCATCGGCGGGCCAGACCAATTCGTCGCTCGGGCTGAAGAAGCTGCCCAGGGGCAGGCTGGGCACAGCCTGGGTTGGGCGGGCGGCGGGCGGTGCGGGCGACGCAGCGGAGGAGGACCGACTCGACCCGGGCTGGGATCGCGACGATCGCCGGGCCACGCGATCCTCCAGCGCTCGGCGTGTCTCGATATCGTACCGCTCGAAGAACTCGGGATCGCGGCCCCGGTAGCGGGTCGTTGACTGCGGAGCCCGCAGACTGGAAGGCCGCTGGATATTCTGCGCATTGATCAGAGCCCGCTCGTTGACGAAGGTCGTGGCCGGGCTCGGCTGGAAGCCATACGGCCCCCAGCCCCAGCCCCAGCCCCACTGCGCCTGTGCGCGGCCCGATGCGCACGCCAGCACGAGCCCGGCGAGCACCGCCGCCAGCGAATTGAATCCCATACGCCGTGCCGCAATGCGAACCATGATGGCTCTCCGAACCAAGCCCGTGACCTCGGGTAAACCGACTCACGGCAGGGTGGGTCATCGATACTGGTCATGATCATAGTTCGCCCGCGGCGCGGCCACAACAGCCCGTCCAATTCGGTTCGGGCCCTGGCCCGTATATTTTCAATTAGCCCTATTCCTGTGTCACAAATCCCGTAGAACCAAAGAATTGCTGAGAGAATTACATAAACTATTCAAATGATGTATTAAACAAAACTAATCACTGAAATTGATTGCATTGAAAAATGAGTTAACCGAAAGTTTACCCTGGCCCAACAATGATGACAGGTAGCGAACTCCCGTCCACGGCCGATCGGCCGGAGTCTGGGCAGGATGGGGACCCCTGTGAAAGGGAAACCCGCCAGCAGCCGAATTCGCCACTGGTGTCATTGTTGGGCCAGGGCCTTGTAGGCGAGGATGCGGGTCCGGCGGTTGTGGGGGGCCTTGCGCCGCCCGAGCTTGCCGCAGCTCGGGCAGGTGGCTTTGCGGGGGCGCAGTGGACGGGTATGGTATGAACGTGGGTGTCTCGTGTCTCCATGACCTGCGTGCTCCTGTGGGACGGGTATAGCACACACAGAAGCACGTAGGCTTTATCTCGCCACGTCAAGAGCCCTGATGACGTCCCGATCCCTGTCGGGTTCGTCGAGGAGTCTCAGATAACCCGAGCAGCGCGGTTGCTTGCTCTGGTCCGTCGGGTTCGGAAGGCCATGCACGTGGACGAAAAGAAATAATGAAAAGCAACAGTTACGATCGCAAGAGCCTCGGTCGGGCCGTGCTATTCGCCGTGTCAATCATCCTTCTCGCCGCAGGGTGCTCGCCGCACGAGTCGACCCGTCCCGATGTGGTCCGTCCCGTCAAAACGATGGTCGTGGCCGCCGGGGAAGAACCTCACATGCGTTCCTTCCCCGGAAAGGTTGAGGCCTCGAAAAAGGTCGAGCTTGCATTCCGGGTGCCCGGTTTGCTCGTCAAATTGCCGGTCAGGGAAGGGCAGAGCATCGCCAAGGGCGAGGTGATCGCCCAACTGAGGCAGGATGAGTTCCAGGCCCGGCTGAAGGCCCTGCAAGGCCAACTCGACCAGGCCCGGGCGGCCCTCAGGGCCCTGCGGTCGGGCGAACGACCCGAGCAGAGGCTGCGGCTGGAAGCGCAGGTGCGGGCGGCCGAGGCGAAGCTCGCCAACGCCCGGACGGAATTCAATCGCAACGCGCGGCTGCTCCGGTCCCGTGCCGCCTCGCGCGAGGAGTTCGAGCTCAGCGAAACCGCCTACCGCGTTGCCCAAGAGGAATACACGGCTGCCCGCCAGATGCTCGAAAAGGGGATGATCGCCCGCGAGGAGGACATTCAGGCCAAGGAGGCCGAGGTCCGCGGGCTCGAAGGCCGGGTGGTCGAAGCGAACATCCAGTTGGAGGATTGCACGCTCCGCGCCCCCTACGACGGCGTCATTGCCCAGCGGTTCGTCGAGCAGAACCAGAACGTCATGGCGAAGCAACCGGTCGTCAAGTTCCAGGACGTGGACGAGATTGACGTCGCCGTGGACGTGCCCGAGTCGGTCATGGCCGCCGACGTCCGCTCGGCGGACATTGTACAGCTGGTCGCGGAGTTCAACGTTGCGCCCGGACTGCAGTTCCCGGTCCATATCAAAGAGGTCGCGCAGTCGGCGGACCCGACCACGCAGACATTCCGGGTGCGCGTCGCCATGAAGGCCCCGACGGGCGTGAATTTGCTGCCCGGCATGACGGCCACGGTCACCCTCACCTCCCGCCGCGCCAGTATCCTCGGCAGCCCGATCCTTGTGCCGATCTCTGCCGTTTTCAAGGACGCCACGGGGGAGCAGGTGGCGTGGGTCATTGACTCGGATCAAAGCGTCAGGCGCCACCCGGTGAAGGTCGGCGCGGCTACGGGAGGCCAGGTCGAAATCGTTGACGGGCTGCAACCGGGCGACCGCATCGCCGTGGCGGGGGTGACGTTCCTGCGCGAAGGGATGAAGGTGAGGGATCTGGGCGACGCACTCGGAGGCGGCCAGCTATGAACCCCGGCGAACTCTCTGTCCGCAATGACCGTGTCGTTTTCGTGGCGATGCTCATCGTCCTCGTCGGCGGGCTCGTGGCATATCAAAAGATGGGTCGGCTCGAGGACCCGGAGTTCACCATCAAGGAAGCGCTGATCATCACGCCATACCCCGGGGCCAGCGCCGAAGAGGTCGCGAAGGAGGTCAGCAACCCGATCGAAAGCGCCGTTCAGCAGCTCGACCAGCTCAGGCGCGTCGATTCGGAGTCCTCGCGCGGGATGTCCGTGGTCACCGCCGTCATCCAGGACCGGTTCCACAAGGACACGATCCCCCAGGTCTGGGACGAGCTCCGTCGCAAGATCGCCGACGTCCAGCCGCAGCTGCCGCCCTCGGTACGCGGCAAGTCGATGGTGATCGATGATTTCGGCGACGTCTACGGCATCTTCCTGGCCATTACCGGTGAAGGCTACTCGTTCCCCGAACTGCGCCGCTACGCCGAGTTCCTGCGCCGCGAGCTGCAGTTGGTGCGGAACGTCAAGAAGGTCGAACTCTTCGGCGCCCAGCAGGAAGTGGTCTTCCTCGAAATCTCGCGGCAACGGCTGGCGCAGCTCGGCATCAACGAGGAGCAAATCTACAGCCACCTCCAGGCGCGGAACGTCGCCGCCGACGGCGGCCGCGTGCGCGTCGGAGATCGGCACATCGCGCTCGATCCGCAAGGCGGTTTCCGCTCGGCCGACGACATGCTCGAGCTGGTGATCGGATCGGACCGGACGGGCCGCCAGCTCTTCCTCAGGGACGTCGCCTCGCTGGAGCGCGGCGATCAGGACCCGCCGCGCCGTTTGCTCCGGTACGACGGCAAGCCTGCCATCGGCCTGGGGATCTCCACGGTGCAGGGCGGCAACGTCGTGAAGATGGGCGAAGGCGTACGACGAAAGCTCGGGGAGCTCAAGCCCTACCAGCCGATCGGCATCGAGATCGGCGAGATCAACTTCCAGCCCGAGGCGGTCACCTTGGCCACCAACGACTTCATCTTCAATCTGGCCAAGGCGGTCACCATCGTCTTCGCGGTGCTCCTGTTCGCGATGGGCCGCAAGACCGGGCTGATTATCGGCATGGTGTTGTTCCTCACGATCATGGCGACATTCCTCATCATGTACATCAAGGGCGACCTCCTGATGGAGCGCATCTCCTTGGGCGCGCTCATCATCGCGCTGTGTATGCTCACGGACAATGCGATCATCGTCATCGAGGGGATCAAGGTCGGTATCGAGTCCGGCGAGGACAGGCTCCGGGTGGTCCGCGAGGTGGTCGCGCAGAACCAGTGGCCGCTCTTCGGAGCGACAGCCATCGGTATTATCGCCTTCGCCGCGATCGGCCTGTCGGAGGATCGGACCGGCGAATACTGCAACTCACTGTTCCGGGTCATCCTGATCTCCCTGAGTCTGAGCTGGGTGTCGTCGATCACCGTCACTCCGCTCCTGAGTTATCTGTTTTTCAAACCGGTCGCCGGTGGGCCATCCGGAAGCAGCGACCCGTATGGGGGCCTGGTCTTCCGGGTCTATCGTAACTTCTTGGCTCGAGCACTCCGCTTCCGCTGGGCGGTGGTGGCTCTGTCGATCGGGCTATTCGCCCTGGCGCTGTATGGCTTCACCAAGGTCGATCAGAGCTTTTTCCCGCCCGCGACCCGGCCGCAATTCATGGTGGATACGTTTCTACCCGCCGGCACCCACATCCGCGACTCGGAGGCGTTCGCCGGCGCCGTCCAGCGGTACATCCGGGCCCAGCCCGGCGTCACCCATGTCACGTCGTTCATCGGCGGCGGCGGCCTGCGCTTCCTGCTCGTCTACAGTCCGGAAAAGGAGAATCGAGCCTTCGTGCAGTTCCTCGTCGATGTCGATGACTGGAGGAAGATCGACGGGTTGATTGCCGACATCCAGAGATATCTGGACGAGAAGCATCCGAACGCCAACTCCGTTGCGAAGAAGTTCCTCCTGGGCCCAGGCCAGGGCGGGCGCGTCCAGGCGCGGTTCCGAGGTCCCGATCCCGCGAAGCTGCGCGAACTCGCCGATCAAGCGAAGAGAGTTCTCGAAGACGATGGCGGAGCTGTCGCCGTGCGCAGCGACTGGCGCGAGCCTGAAAAGGTCATCCGCCCCGACCTGCTCGAACTCCAGGCACGCCGCAACGGCATCACGCGCGTTGAGGTGGCCCAGGCCCTGGAAAGCAGCTTCGAAGGACGCGTGGTCGGCTTCTACCGCGAGCCGGGCAGCGCCGGCACGGGAGTCTACCCGCAGGAGACGCGGCTGCTGCCGATCGTCACGCGTCCGCCCCTGGCCGAGCGCGACGACGTACGCGTGATCAACAGCTTGCAGATCCGGAGCCCGGTCGCCGCGCGGATGATCCCCATGAATCAGGTCACTTCCGGCGCCAAGATCGTCTGGGAAGACCCGATCGTGATGCGTCGCGATCGCTTCCCGACCCTCACCGTCCACGCCGACCCGCGGTCCGGTCTGCCCAGCCAGCTGTTCAACCGTGTGCGGCCGAAGATCGAGCGGATCGAGTTACCCCCGGGCTATTCGCTCGAATGGGGGGGCGAGGATGAGGATTCCCGAGACGCCCGCGCCGCCCTGGCCAGACCCCTCCCCTCCGTGCTGGTACTCATGATGTTCATCGTCGTGTGTTTGTTCAATTCGATCCGCGCCACGCTCCTGATGTGGCTGATCATGCCGCTCGCGATCATCGGCGTGACGGCGGGACTGCTGCTGACCGGCATACCGTTCGGGTTCATGGCCCTCTTGGGAGTGCTCAGCCTGGGCGGCGAGCTGATCAAGAACCAGATCGTCGTCCTGAGCAAGATCCTCACCGAGATCGACAAGGGGAAGGCACCCTACCAGGCGATCCTGGACGGGGGCGTGAGCAAGATGCGGCCGGTGTGCATGGTGGTGTTGACCACCGTCCTCGGGTCGATCCCGCTGTTGACGGACCCGTTCTTCGGGGCGATGGCGGTGTGTATCATCTTCGGGCTGTCGTTCGCCGCGGTCCTGTCCTTGATCGTCATGCCGGTGCTCTACGCCATCTTCTTTGGCGTTCGCGAGACTCCCGCCACGGCGGCAGAAGCGCGATGACTACGGGCGGAAAAGGGGGACACCGAAAAGGGGACATGGCGGAATGGCATCAAGCTATAGCATCTCAAGGGTCACTTTCCCAGCGATGCGAGGAACTGTGCGACCAGATTGGGGCGATCGCGACCGAGTAGGGAAACGCGCCGTGTCGGACACCGAGGTCCTTGACCCCGGCGGTGTGACGACTCTGTCGAGGTTGATGGACGCGCACAGGCTCCATCTTCTTGCCGCGGTGGTAAAGAGGGGTCCTGATGTACTCACAGTGGTGCTTAATATATTAATAATAACTTCAGATGTAGGAG
>JAFANO010000117.1 GCA_019232645.1 Planctomycetaceae bacterium
AGGGGTAGGGCTTACGCATCGTGGCATGTCCTTGTGTCGGTGTGTCCTGCTGACCTCCTGGAAGGGTAATAGTTTACAAGATTTCTCGATTCCCGGATAGCCACTCAGACAACTCCGATTCGAGCATCCATCTCCCGGCCTAATGCGGACTCAATCGACCTGTTGTATGATCCCGTAGGGTAGGCTTCAGCCTGCCTCCTCGGCGCATCCGGATCGCCATTCAGAGCCAGACCTTCAGCCGCCCCCGGAGCGACTCGGGCAGCCGCCGCTCGACGAGCCGCTGGATCTGGTCGGGGTGCAGCCGGGTGCTGAAGTGCGAGGCGATGATCACCCCGTTCGCGAACCGGTCGGCCCGCGCCACGATGTCGTCGAGGTGGGTGTGGCCATACTTGTGGATGAGCGCGGCCCGCTCCCCCGGCGCCACGAATGTCATCTCCAGGATCAGGACCTCGGCGTCATAGATCGCCGGGCAGGCGTCGAGCCCCGGCGGGGCGGTGTCGCCCAGGTAGGCCACCTTCGGCAGGCGGACCTCCGCCGAGACCTCGACGCCCGAGAGCCTCAGGTCGCGGATCTTGTCGTTGTCGCCGATCAGGGGCTCGAACTCGGGCTTGAGCTTGCGGCGCCGCTCCCAGACCAGGAACCCCAGCGCCGGGAGGGTGTGCCGGGTCGGGAAGGCGTGCACCACCAGCTCGCGCGACAGCTCGACCTCCTGGCCGGGGGTCAGCCCCACCAGGTTGGCGGGCATCCGGCCGCGGTCGAGCCGCTGGAAGGCGCGCAGGAGCAATTCGACCCCCTCGACGGCCTCGGCGGGCAGGTAGATCGTGGGCGGCGCCATCTTCATCATCCGCCGCCGCGCCACGTAGACCGGCAGCGCCGCCAGGTGATCGAGGTGGGTGTGCGAGACGAACCAGGTCGGCGTCGCCATGAACGACCACGGCTGGCCGCCCAGGTCGAAGCCGAGCTTCAGCTCGGGGATTCGCCAGTAGGTCTGCACGGCGGCCCGCGAATACCCCTCGATCGTCATCCCCTTGTGCACGAGCGAACGGACCGGGGCGTTGTCCACCGGGTGGTCGAGCGATTCCACCGTCGCTTCAAGATCCGAGGCCAACGCCAGTCTCCTTGGTATCGTTCGACGCCGAGGTCGTTCGGGAAGGTCGGCACGAATGATGCCAGTATAATCGAGCGCCGACCTCGGGCGATATCTCGGCGCGGCGAAGGAGGCGACCCCATGGCGCGGCGGACCCTGGTCTTCGGCCCGGCCTATCTCGACCGGGTCGTGCACGTCGATCGGCCGCTGGTCGATCCCGCACTCTCTCCTCCCCTGGATCAGAGCGTCGACGGGCGCTGGGAGTTCGGGGAGGGGCTCACATTGATTGACCCGATCGGGTCTCGGATCGTCGTCGAGTTGCCGGGCGGCTGGCCGGGGCCGACGGGCGTGGTCGCCCTGTCTCGCCCGCTGCCGGGAGGCCCCCCGCCCTGGCGGCGGGCGGTGAGAGGGCTCTCCTGGCACGACGACCTGGGGGGGATGGGCGCGGGCTTCGCCGCGGCGCTGGGGGGCGAGCTCGTCAGCGCGGTCGGCCCCGAGGACGATCCGACCAGCCGCGTCGTGGCCGACCTGCTGGCGCGTGCCGGGATCGCGCACCGGCCGGTCCGCGTGCCGGGCCGGCCCGCCGACTGGACCTTGCTCGTGACCAGCGGCGGGTTCGGCGACAAGCTCCCGATCGGGTTCCGCGGCTGCCACGCCGCGCTGGGATCGGTCCCCCACGAGGCGACCTCTCCGTGCGACCTCCGGGTGGTCGGGTCGCTGCCGAACCGCCTGGCCGGCGAGGCGTTGCGCGCCCCCGGCGCGGCCGTCCGGTTCTTCGCGCCGGCGATGCGGAACATGCTCGACCGCAATCCGCCTCTGTCGGACTTCGCGGAGGCGATCGACGTCCTCAGTTGCAACCGGCGCGAGTGGGAGAGCCTGGCCGACCGCGAGGAGGTCGCCTGGCGAGTCCCGGTCCTCGCGATCACCGACGGCCCGGAGGGGAGCACCGTCCGGTTCACGACGCTGGAAGGGGATCCGGGCCGGGTGAAGGTCCCGGCATTCCCCAGGTCCCACCCGCCGCGCGACACCAACCGGGCGGGCGAGGCCTACGCGGCGACCCTCCTGGCGACGCTGCTCGATGCCGGCTGGAGGCCCGGCGTCGTCGAGAGGACGTTGGTCGAGGCGGCCGCCACCCGCGCCTCGGCCGCCGCGGCGCTGGAGCTCGACCTCCCCGACTTCGGCTTCCCCACCCCGGAAGAAATCGACGAGGCCCTCCGCGCCGGCCGGGTCGGTGCAGGACGCGCTTCCCCAGAAGGAGCTGCGAAGAGCAACGTCCCTTGAATCGTCGCGAGGGGGGCCGTCCGCCATCCGCCGAGTATCCAGGACACCTCGGGTCGTCGGCCCGATGATACTCCTGAGGCGAAGCGCCTCGGTTCATTGGCATCTCGGATAACGGTCAGGTCGAGCGCAGCGAGTCCTGGGCACTTGTCTCCCGAGGCCTTGCCTCGCGCGGGGGGCCATCGACCGGAGGCTCACTCCAGGCCGTCACCCCGGGTCAGCGGCGCGACGT
>JAFANO010000223.1 GCA_019232645.1 Planctomycetaceae bacterium
GGCCAGGCGGCGAGGGCTGAACCCGTCGGTTGGCCCGAGAGCCGCACGCGATCGGGGGCGCGACCCGATGTCCTGACGACGTGCCGTGGGGGAATGAGTATCAATTGGGCACAAGAAGCAGGGAACCGTCAAGCATCCTCTCATACGCACTCCGGATATTTTGTGCACTCTGGCCGGATCTCAAATTTGAGATTTCCGATTTCAAATTAGCAGACCGAGTGCACGAAATCCCTGGAATGCGTATCATCCAGTCCGCCGTATCGGTCCCCAACGGCATTGGGCCTGGATGACTTGCCGAGCACACGATCTCGGGCAGGGATGTGGCTCGATCGGATCGGTTCCAACCCTACCTACCCGAGGATGATCCCGACGCGATCCGCCGACTTCGCGTCTGCATCTCAGGGTCAAAGTCCCATCTCATCGAGCAGGAGTTCCAGGTAGCGCTCGATCTCGCGGGCGGTCCGGAGGTAGGTCTCGCGGGTGGAACCGATGGGGTCGGGGACATCCTCGCCGAGGGGATGGAGCAGGCGGGTCCGGGGGGCGCACTCCGGGACCTGGTCGAGCAGCGACTCGAGATGGTCTTTGGTCATCGCGATGATCCGGTCGGCGTGCCGGACCAGCTCGACAGTCAACTGGCGGCTGGCGTGGTGCTCAAGCGACCCGCCCCGGGCGCGGACGACGTCGATGGCATAGGCCGCGGCGGGCATGCCGTGGGCCGCCGCCATCCCCGCCGAGAGGACCACGTAGCCCCGCCCTTCCAGCTCATCGACCGCGCAGCCGATCCGCTGCGCCAGGAGCATCTTGCAGAGTGCCTCGGCCATCGGGCTGCGGCAGGTGTTGCCGGTGCAGACGAAGAGGAGGATCATCCCGGCCATTCGGGTCAGCACCGAGGGCTCGACGACGCCGGGGCGGACGATCGTCCAGCGGTCGGACTCGACCCGGACGGCCGTCGAGACGCCGCCCAGTTGCGTCGGTCCCGCGTCCACGACCATCTCGACCCCCTCCATCTCGACCAGGGGGTCGGCGGTCGTCACGCCGCCGCCGTCGGGCCCCTGGGCCTCGGACAGGACAAGCGGGCCGGGCAGGAGGCCGAGGATCTCGCGGATGAACCTGTGCGACGGGACGCGCAGCGCCACGGTTTCGTCAGGGAAGAGCAGGGGACGGACCTCGGCCGGGAGGTGGTCCGCCAGCCCGCGCGACGCGGGGGCGGGGAACAGGAGCGTGATCGGGCCCGGCCACGCGCGACGCGCCAGCCGCCAGCCCAGTTGCGAGAGGTCGGCCACCCAGTCGGCCACCTCAACCGGCCCCCGCAGCAGGAGCGTCAGCGGGGTCGGCATCTCGAAACCTCTCCCCTGGCGGAGGCGGACCACCGCCGCGGCATGCAAGGCGCCGGCCACCAGGCCGTAGACCGTCTCGGTCGCCAGCCCGACGATCCCCCCCTGGGCCAGGCACGCCACGGCGCGATGCACGACATCACGCGGGTCGTCGGCAGTGGCCAGGTCGATCCGTTCCGGCTGCGAGTGCGGACCCATCATCGAGACTTCGGTCGAGGGACAAGTCATAGGGTCCCGCCATGGGGCCACCGCCAAGTCGGCGTCATCTCCGGCACGTCCTGCAGGTTGGTCCCCACTGTACGGCCTCGGCCGAGATGCCGTCAACCCACCCTCGACCGCCGAGAGGAGGAGAGCGATGGCGATGCAAGAGCTTAACTTGGCCAGGTCCGTCGGATCGGGCCCTCAGAAGAGGAGCGTCAACCCCTTGAGGTCGCGGATCCTGGCGTAGATCCCGCGGACCTGTTCCGCATTCTGGACGGTGATATCCAGGGTCAGCGCGACGTGGCGGCCGCCGGGCGTGGACCGGACCGAGTAGTCGAGTTCCGAGGGGGTCGCGACCACGGAGACGACGGCCTCGACCACACGGGCCTCGAAATCATCCTCGACGCTGCCGATCGCCTTGATCTGGTAAACCCCGGGGAAGAGATGGGTTGACTCGAGCAGTTCGAGCGAGGGGCGATGATCCACCATGTTCGGCTCCGGCAGCGGGGTTTTTCCCGATAGGCCATGGTTCGAATCATATCCCCCGGGCGGCCCGAAGCCAACCACCGGGCCGCGTTTCAGGCCGAATCGAGGACCTCCAGGGTGCTGGAGATCTCGCGCAGCCGGGCGGTCAGGTACGACCGGATCTCCTCGCTGGTCTTGAGCTGCAAGACTTGGTGGGCGAAGCGCTCGGCCTGGGCGGTGGTGACCGACGCCAGCAGCGCCTTGATGGTCGGGATGAAGGCCGGGCTCATGCTGAACCGCCGCAGGCCCATGCCGAAGAGCGTCAGGACCGAGCGGGGCTGCCCGGCCATCTCGCCGCAGAGGGTGACCGGGGTCCCGGTCTGCTGGCAGGCCTGGAAGACCATGTGGAGCACCCGGAAGATCGCCGGGCTCAGCGGCTCGCAGAGGTGGGCGACCTTGGCGTTGTCGCGGTCGGCGGCGACGAGGAACTGGATCAGGTCGTTCGAGCCGATCGAGATGAAGTCGGTCTCGCGGAGGATGGCGTCGATGCAGACGGCCGCCGCGGGGACCTCGACCATGACGCCCGTCTTGACATCCTCGCCGAACGGGATCCCCTCGCGCCGGAGGTTCCGACGCGCCTCCTCGACCATCTTGTTGACCTGGTGCAGCTCCTCCAGCGTGGTGATCATCGGGAAGAGCATCGAGACCTTGCCGTGCCGCCCGGCGCGGAGGATGGCGCGGATCTGGCGTTCGAAGAGGCGGGGATGTTCGAACGACAGCCGGATCGAGCGCCAGCCCATGAACGGGTTGGCCTCGTTCCGTCGGCCGAGGTAGGGGACGGTCTTGTCGCCGCCGAGGTCGAGGGTCCGGATCGCCACGGTCCGGTTGGGCGAGTCCTCGATGATCTGGCGATAATACTGGTACTGCTCTTCCTCGTCGGGGACGTCCTGGTGGGTCAGGAAGAGGTATTCGGTCCGGAACAGGCCGACGCCCGTGGCGCCGACCTTGCAGGCCGCCTGCGCGTCGGCCAGATTGTTGATGTTGGCCAGCAGTTCCACATGCGCCCCGTCGCTGCTCTCGGCGGGCTGGTCGCGGTTCAGGACGAGGCGGTCCTTGAGGTCGAAGAACTCGCGCTGCAACTTGCGATAGGCGGCGGTCATCTCGCGGTCGGGGCGGATGATGACGAGGCCCTCGCGGCCGTCGACGACCATGAGGTCGCCCGAGCGGACGTCGTCGGTGATCCCGACGACGCCCGAGACGGCGGGGATGCCCCGGCTCCGGGCCAGGATCGCCGCGTGGCTGGTGCCGCCACCGGTCTCGGTCACGATCCCGGCGATCGGCAGGTTCCCGAGGCTCATGGCCTGGCTCGGCAGGATCTCTTGCGCCACCAGGATCACGGGCTCCTCGCCCGAGGCCGCGGAGTGATGCTCGGCGGCATGCGCCAGCGGCGACTGGAGCGTCAGGTGCGAGCCGATCCGCGAGATCACGTCGCGGACGTCGGCCATCCGCTCGCGGAAATAATCATGCTCGATCCGCGCGAAGGTGGCCGCATAGCCTTGCAGCACCAGTTGCAGCGCCGACAACGCGGTGAGCTGTTGCGTCTGGATCAGCGTGCGGACCTTGGCCAGCAGCGTCTGGTCGTTGACGATCTGCAGGTGGCCCTTAAAGATGTCTGCCTCGGACTTGCCGAGTTGCTGGGCCACCTTGGTGACGACCGCCTCCAGCTCGGCCGCCGACTGCACCACCGCGCGATCGAACCGCGCGATCTCGACCGGGACCTGTTCCGGGTCGTCGAGCTTCTGCGGCTCGGTCGACCCGAAGACCAAGTCCACGCGATACGCGACCCCCACGACGATGCCAGGACTGATCGCGATTCCCTTGTGCATAGCACGCTCAGTCTAGCAGATCCAGGAGGGAGAAGACAAACCTGAGGTGGCTCATGTTTTCGGAGATCGGTGTCGCGGATGGGGTCGATCCCGGGTAGCCAGCCCATGTCATCGTAAGCATGTCCAAGTAATCCAAGGGCTTGCGAACATGCCCACGGCGACGTGGGCATGCCACCCAAGACGATTGTCCACCCTTCCCCGAACTAGAATCGTCTTCCCGCGATGCGGCACTCAGAATACATGATAAAGATGGATGGTCTCAAGCATGATCACGATCGCCAGTATGTTTTTTTCAAAGT
>JAFANO010000304.1 GCA_019232645.1 Planctomycetaceae bacterium
ATGTCGTAGCAGTAATCCGAGGCCATGAAATTCGCGCTGACCAAGAGCAGGATGATTTGGGCCGAATTCAGGTGCTCGTCGATCTGACCTTGCCATCCGGTGCCGGCGCCGATCATGCGGTCGTGCCAACTGGCGATGATGCCCTGCCGTTGCAGAATCCTGAGGTGCTTGCAGAGTTCTTCTCGCAGGTCGTCGTCATGATGGCTGTAAGAGATGAACAATTCAATCTGCTCGGTCGAGTGTTGCATCGTCATGCTCACAGAATTCGTCGGTCGGACGCGACCCACCATCCCGATTGGGCGGAAAGCGGGGTGGGTGATTCTCATTATAGCCGGTTTTCCGCCCATCTCGCATTGAATATCTCCGAGTTTGCAGTCGGCGACGTCGAGGAAGTCGCGCCGCCTGGTCAGCTTGCAGAGCAGCTTCCAGGTGCCTTGGGTTATGCTATGAGGCAGAGGAAGGAATATTTCTCGGAACGTTTCGAAGAAAGTTCTTCCAGAGATAGAGGGCGATGGCGGTGGCGGTGGCGGCGTTGAGCGACTCGACGCCGGGCGCGATCGCGATCCGACGGCGCTCGCCCTGGCGGAGGTGGGGGGGCAGGCCCGGCCCCTCGACGCCGGGGACCAGGCCGAAGCGTTCGGGCAGCGGCGCGGAGGCGATCTCGGGGCCGTCGGTGGCCAGCGCGATGATCGGGACATGCCGCGAGGCGAGGCCCTCGATTGAAGGCCCGTGCAGCATCGGCACCTGGAACAATGCCGGGCCGGCGGCGCGTACGGCCTTGGGGTGGAATGGGTGCGCGGCCTCGCGAAGCAGGACCACCCGCGCCACCTCGAACCCCGCCGCTGAGCGGATCACCGCGCCGACGTTCTCGGGATCCTGGAACGGCACGAAGAGCGTGCAGCCCTCGGGCCAGGGGGCGTCGTCGGACCATTCGGCCATCTCGGGCACGCGGACCAGCAGTAACGGCGCGTGCGTCCCCGAGGTGTCGAGCGGCCGGAAGAGCGGATCGGCCAGGCGATACCAGGTGAGCCCCTCGGCCGGAGGCGGCTCGCCCTTCGCGTCGGTCAGCCATGCCTCGACCTGATCGGGGAACCGCGCGAGGACCTCGGCGATCACCTTCGGGCCCGCCAGCAGCGCCCGGCCGTGCTTGCGGATGCCCCGGCCGCCGAGCAGGTCGCGGCAGAGCTTGAACGTCGGGTTCGCCTCGCTCGACACCTCGCGGACCGTCCCGGCGTGAGTGTGTGCGGCGGGGGGGGGCGTGGCCCGGCTCGCCAGTCGTTCGTAGATCACGAGCCGGCGGTTGTGCGGCGTGCCGGGGATCTGATAGGCATGGTCGGCGACCAGCCGGAAATCCTCTGCATGCGACCCCCGCGCCTCGTCGACCTCGGCGTCGCAGCCCGGTCCCTTCATGAAGAGCATCCGACCGCCCGGCGCGAGACAGTTCGCCACGCGGTCGAGCGTCTCGGGGATCGACGTGACCGCCCGGGTGATCACCCCGGCGACCGTCCTCGGGAACTTGGGGCCGACCTTGCCGGCGAAGACCGCGACCCCCTCGAGCTTCAGCGTGTCGAGGACCTCCCGCAGGAACTCGGCCCGGGCCCCGCGCGGCTCGGCCAGGATCATCTCGACCCCCGGCCGCGCGATCTTGAGCGGGATGCCCGGCAGGCCGGGGCCCGAGCCCATGTCGACCAGCGGCGTCGGCAGCTCGGTGAACTTCAGGACCAGCAGACTGTCGACATAGTGCTTCAGCACCATGTTCTCGAAGTTGTGGATCCGCGTCAGGTTCAGCGCGGCGTTGGCGGCGCGGAGCAGCCGGTGATAGGCCCAGAGCTGATCGTGCTGCGCGGCGGTCAGGGCGATGCCGCACCCCTCGATGATGGCCGCGAGCGATGTTCGGCCCGGTCTCATGGGGGGACTCAACTGCTCGCGCTGCGGTAGGATCGGAGGGCGCGCTGGAAGAACCTCCGGCTCGCCCAGAGCAGCGCCGCCGTCGCCGCCAGGGTGAAGGCGACCATCCCCGGGTCGAGGACGCGGACCATCGCGCCGGCCGGGACGTTGACGACGAGCAGGATCGGCAGGACGAAGGTGAAGAGGCGGCCGAGCGGCTCGGCCCACGCGACCCCCTGGAAGACCTCCCGGGGGTAGCGGGCCAGGCTCGAGAAGAGCCACCACATCTCCATCAGGCTCTGGTTCCGGACCATCCAGACCGACAGCGAGGTCAGCAGCAGCATGAAGCTGTAGGCGATCGCCGTCCCGCAGGCGAATGTCACCAGGAAGACCCCGACGCGGACCGGGTCGAAGTGCCAGCCCATCCGGACCAGCGCGACGGCCATCAGCACGGCCCCCATCAGGACGTTGGGCGCGGTCCCGAAGTCGATCCGGCGGAACGAGATCAAGAATTGCTCGTCGATCGGCTTGAGCAGCAGGAAGTCGAGGTCGCCGGTCCGGACCAGCTCGGCGAACTCGTTGCAGTTGTCGAGGAAGAAGGTCTCGATCAGGCCGTTCAGCGCGAAGAAGCAGCCGACGAAGAAGAAGTAGTGCTCCTCGGGCCAGCCCGCGATCGACCTCGTCCGCGCGAAGACCGTCCGGTAGAAGGCGATCAGGATCCCCAGCCAGAGGACCTCGACCGAGACCCTGACCAGGAAATTGCTCCGGAAGGCCATCTCGCGGCCCAGGGTGTAGCGGGCCAGCGAGCCCAGCAAACGGAAGTACCTGGCGAGTCGAGACAATGCGGTCAGCCCCCGTAAGCGCTGTAGCGGCGCAGGCCCACCCGGTAGAGCCCGCGCGCCAGGAGCAAGAAGAAGACCGCCCAGAATAGCGCCCCCAGCAGGCCATGGACCAGGTCCGTCCCCCGGACCTTGCCCAGGAAGACCACCGCCGGGAAGTAGGCCAGGTACTGGAACGGCAGTGCCTTGAGCAGCCCCGACCAGGGCGTCGGCAGCAGGTCGAGCGGGAGCATCTGCCCCGAGATGAAGTAGTTGAGCGTCATCACGATGTAGAGCAGCGACGTGACCTCCAGGAACCAGAAGCCCACCATCCCGACGCTCGCCTCGAAGAAGAACCCCACCAGGAACGACAGGACCAGCGAGGCGGCGTACGCCGCCAGCGTCGCCGGGCCCGGCAGGCCGTCGAAGAAGCTCCGGCAGGCGAAGAACAGGAGGCCGTAGGGGATGATCGACGTGGCGATGTACGCCGCCTTGTGCGCGACCCGGTACGACAGCAGGTAGCCGATCATGTCGATCGGCTGGATCAGGTAGCGCTTGAGGGTCCCCTCACGGATGTCCCGGGCGATCCCGGAGGCGAGGTTCGGCATGCTCGAGAACATCCGGCTGATGTGGGTCAGCAGGAGGTAGGCGACCATCTCGCGGTAGCGGAAGCCGGCCAGGTCCGTCGAGCCCGAGCCGATGTAGACCGCCCGCCAGAGCAGGATGGTCGTGACCATCGGCAGGAACCGCAGGAGGGTGCCGAGCAGGAAGTCGCCGCGGTAGGTCATCCGCTCGACGAGCGAGACGCGGAAGATCTTGTAGTACTTCCGGGAGGTCGCCAGGGGGCCTCGCGCCGGGGGGCGCGGCCTTGATGGCCCGACGGCCGTCGCCCGATCGGGGACGAGGGGCTCGATCGCGACGGCATCAGGCGGCGTCATGGCTGGCGCGGCCCTCCTCGAAGACGCGGGCGATCATCTGCTCGAGCGGCGGGTCCTGGACGACCACGTCGGCCACGGCGTGCCGGTCGAGGATCGCGCCGAGGGCCTCGGCCACCCGGGCGCGCCCGACCTTCAGGTCGGCCGAGGGGCCGTTGCGCCGGACGACCTCGCCGAAGCGGCCGAGGTCGTCGGGCACCTGGCCCTCGGCGAACTCGAGCCGGATGACCTTCGACTGCCCGAACCGCTCGACGATGCCCGAGAGCGGCCCGTCGTAGACGAGCTTGCCCTGCGTGATGACCAGGACCCTCGAGCAGAGCGCCTCGACGTCGCGCATGTAGTGGCTGGTCAGGAGCATCGTCACGCCCCGCCGGGCGTGGTAGTCGCGCAGGCACTTCTGGATCGCGACCTGCGCCACGACGTCCAGGCCGATCGTCGGCTCGTCGAGCAGGAGCAGTCGCGGGTTGTGCAGCAGCGCGGCGATCAGCTCCATCTTCATCCGCTCGCCCAGCGACAGCTCGCGGACCGCCTGACGGGTCAGCCGCTCGACGCCGAGCAGCTCGGTCAGCTCGTCGAGCGTCTTCTGGAAGTCGGCGGCGGGGAGCGAGTAGATCTCGCGGTGGAGCTGGAAGCTGTCGGCGGCGGGGAGGTCCCACCAAAGCTGGTTCTTCTGCCCCATCACCAGCGCGAACCGGCGGCGGAAGGCGTCGTCGCGACGCCAGGGGGTGAACCCGAGCACCCGGGCCGACCCGGCGGTCGGGTAGATCAGCCCCGAGAGCATCTTCAGCGTGGTCGTCTTGCCCGCGCCGTTGGGGCCGAGGAAGGCGACCATCTCCCCTGCATCGATCGAGAAGCTGACGTGGTCGACGGCCTTGATCTCCTTGAACTCGCGACGATACAGGCCGCGCAAGGCACCCAGCAGGCCTTCCTTCTTCTGAAAGACGTGGTAGGTCTTGGTCAGGCCCTCCGCCTCGATCATCGCCATCAGGATCGCTCAGCCTCGCGAGGAATGGGTGGGACCTCCCTCATTGTAGGGATCTCGCGGCGGAATCAAAGGCCGTTCGATGGGGGGCGGCGCGCCGCAAGCATTTCCTTCCCCTCGGCCCCGGCAGGGAGGCTTGGGCACGATCCCCCCAGGCATGCCTCCCGTCGAAGGAGGAAGCCCTTCAACGAGAGTGCGCGACGCTTCGTCAAACCACGGCTTCAACTGGTCCGCATCGATCTCTGCGTCCAGGGCTTCCACAACTCATACGCATTCCAGAGAGTTTGTGCGCTCTGTTCGGATCTCAAATTCGAGATTTCAGATTTCCAATCAGCAGACCGAGCGCACGAAATCCCTGGAACCCGTATCATGGGGGATCGGGGTGTCGCTCAATCAAGAAGCGATGGTGTGTCGCCTGAAGGCGACACTAGCTTACTCCTCTCCCGATCCTCCGCCGGAGGCCGACTCAACCCCGGATCCGAGCAAGGAACTCCCCGAGCGAGGAGACCCGAAACGCCTCTTCGAACCAGCGTGCCAATTGATCCAGGTCGGTCTGCGCCTCCACGGCAGCCACGACTTCATGGGGTAAAGGTGTGGTGAAGAGGTTTTGCAGCGCGCAAAGCAGTGCCTGATGCGCGTACTTGACCTTCCCCAGGAGTTCTCCTTCGGCCCTCCCCTCGGCCCTTCCCTCAGCTTTCGCCTCGGCTGTCCATTCCGCGACGACGGTGGATTCCCGCACGTTCCAACCCTCCAGGGCTTGCTTCCACTGGCCATGACGATCGGCCAGCTCGGCGAAGACCACGGCCAAGGCGCCGTATTGGGTCCGCAAGAGGCCGTCCGGCACCTCGCCCGCGCGTTGCTTCCACACGTCGATCATATCCGGCCGATCGGCGCCCTTCATCAGCGAAATCCAGGGGAGGAGGCATGCCGCGGTCCGGCCCTCGGCGATCGCGGTCAGGATGGCCGAGGCGTCCTCCTCGCGCAGCGTGCGTACGGCCACCTTGAGCCTCAAGCCGGGCGATTCGATCCCCGGCAGGACCATGGCGAGCGTGTCGGGCTGGGGGGGCCCGGTCAGGTTGACGAGCGCCGCGATCACCTCGTACTTGTCGCGCGGCTGGGGGCCGTGGCGGAATCCGCGACGGAGCCGCGCCAGATATTCGAGCAGGCGATCGAGCATCTCGGGGTCCGGCTCGGCCTGGAATTCGATCACCAGGGCCCAAATCGTCGGCTCGCCGTCGCGGACCAGCGCCGCGACGGTGTCGCAGGTGCGGTCGGGCTCGCCGGGGAGCGGGAGCGTCCGCGTGTCGAGCCACTCGGCGAATCGCAGCGCCGGGTCGAGGCCGGGCACGAGCCAGCGGAGGAAGCCCATCGGGTCGGGGCGCAGGGCGAACCGCGCGGCCTGGTCGAAGACGTTCAAGGGGGAGCCGTCTGGCGTCAGAAGGAATTGACGATCCGGGTCCCGCCCGAGGACATCTGCCGGGCCATCGTGTGCGCGTGGTAGTGCATGGCCATCTCGAGCACGTAGATCAGGACCGTGCCCGGGTCGCGGCGGACCTTCAGCAGGCGCCAGAGCCGCTTGCGATACTCCTTGCGGAGGCCCGCCTCGGGGACGCCCCGCATCAGCCTCGCGAAGAGCCCGAGCGCCTGGACGAGCCAGAGCGACTCCATCTTCAGGCGGTTCAGGGGGTGGCGCTTCCAGTAGCGGGAGCGGCCCCGGCCGTGCCGGATCCGCCCCTCGAGGAAGAGCGCCTCCAGCCGCCCGAAGTAAGCGTCGGGCTCGTACAGGTCGCGGAGGACCTTCAAGTACCCCTCGCGCAACTCCTCGCGGCCGATCCGGAGCGGGATGACGTTGGTGCCGAACTCGAGCTCGTCGGACGGGTCGAGCCGGCCCTCGGCCGCCAGCCGGTCGTGGAGCGGCGTCTTGGGGATGGCGTGGAGCATGCCGAGCATGACGTGGGCGATGCGGGCCTCGCGGGCGAAGCGGCGCTGGGCGGCGAAGACGTCCGGGCCGTCGTTGTCGAAGCCGACGATCATGCCGCACCAGACTTCGAGGCCGGCCTGCTGGATCGCGTGGACCTTCTCGATGATCGTCCCGCCCTTGCGGACGTTCTGGAATTTTTTCGTCTCCCGCAGCGACTCCTCGTTGGGGCTCTCGATGCCGATGAACACGCTGATGAAGTTGGCCTCGACCAGCAGCCGCAACAATTCCGGGTCGTCGGCCAGGTCCAGCGACGCCTC
>JAFANO010000430.1 GCA_019232645.1 Planctomycetaceae bacterium
CGACCCGGGCGAGCGGAGCCTGGCCCTGCAGCGGACGGCGAACGTGGCCATCTTCAGCCAGCAATTGCCGCTGGCGCGACAGGCGTTGATCGACGCCGCGGAGGCGGCGCTGCGCGTGCCGGTCCCGCTGATCCATGACCAGCGGCTGACCGCGATCATCATCTCGATGAGCAACCTGGCCGAGGCCACTCTCCGCGAGGGGAAGGTCGACCTGTCGCTGCCCGAGATCGAGGGTGACCAGCCCTCGGCGCTCCCCAACGTCGATCGCGTGAAGGTCATCGGCCAGGCCGAGGAGTCCTGGAACCGAGCCGCCGACCTGGCCTGGCGGATCCTCAATCCGACCTATCGGGTCGAGATGCTCTATCGCGTCGTGGATAACGCGGCCTACGGCAGCCAGGTGATCATCAACGAGTTCCCGCATGGCGGCGAGTCGATACACAATGGCGGCGAGTCGATGCACGACGGCCAGAACGCGGAGGGTCGGGCCATCGAGGCCGCCGCCGACCGAGTGCTGGCCAACGCGGCGGCGACCGCCGTGCGGATCGAGCGACCGGTCTGGCGGGATCGAGCCCTGGTCCAGATCACCATCGCGGCGTCGGCCTCGAAGCAATTCGCGCGCGGCTCGCAGGTCGCGCGGACGATCCCCCATCCCGAGGTCCGGTCCGACGCCCTGATCCGGCTCGCCGATGCTCAGGCGCGGCGCGGCGACCCCCAGGGCGCCACCCAGACCTACGCCGACGCCGCCCGCTCCGTCGCCTCGATCCCCGCGGAAGGCCCCCGCATCATCCTGACCGGCGTCCTGCTGGACGACATGATCTCCGTCGGCAGGTTCGGCGACGCCAAGGCCTCGGTCGGACTCTATGACGACCGTCCCCACCAGCTCAACGCCCTGGGTGCCATCGCCGAGTCGCAGGGCCGCCGCGGTCGGGCCGACGAGGCCCGCGCCTGGATCACGCGCGAGATCCCGCCCCAGGAGCAATCGATCCTCTACCGCCGTGTCAACGCCGGGATCATCTCGGCCATCGAGAATTCCCGCAGCAAGGACATCTCGAACCAGCAACGCTGAACGGGGGATGAGCCGGTCGCCGCGGGAGGCGCCACATGCGGCGTTCGAGAGCGTTGAAGGCCGCATCGAGCTGAAGACCCAATCCGCCCCAGTCCGCCGTGGAAGCCCGCCGCATCCCGCTCGACGAGCCGAGTCGTGGGAAGCACCGTCCGCCAGGCGGAGGTGTCCGCGCATCTCCTGGCTGAAAAGCCTCATTAGCCACTCGACGGGCAGAAGCTCGACGTCGCCACCATCGTCGCCGACGGGTGCTGTCTGGGGGCGGAGCCGGCCGCGACGGCGGGGACCGACGACCTGAAGGCCGCTGACGAGTCTTCAAGGATGAGGCCTGTGACCGCCGTCCGAGCGGACCCCACGCTCCAAGGGTGGTAGATCACAGAGGGACGACCGCCAGGCCTTGACCTGCCTTCCTTAATCGTTCCGAAGACCAGCATCCCCCGGGAGGACCTGCCCAGCGCGATGTGCTACGGGTTGCGAACCTTTGGCCGATCGCCGATGTCCCGCGGTCATCCCTCCCGCCGGGGGCTTCGACTCGTTATCCTGGACGTTGTGCGTGCGAAAACGTCTATTTGTCGCCTGTCAAGGATGTCGGTGGGGGGAGCCCACCCGCTCGGAGAGAGTGTTCCTTGCCGCCATCGATCGGATGAAGAAGGAAGCCGTTGATGTCCGAGACTCTATTCCAGAAGGTATGGAAGCGCCATGTGGTGACCACGACGGATGAGACGACCCTGCTCTACATCGACCGCCACCTGATCCACGAGGTGACGAGCCCGCAGGCCTTCGAGGGGCTCCGGCTCGCCGGCCGGAAGGTCCGCCGGCCCGACCTGACGTTCGCCACGCTCGACCACAACGTGCCGACGGAGAACCAACTCGACATCCGCGAGCCGATGTCGCGGCGGCAGGTCGAGACCCTCCGGGCCAACTGCCGCGAGTTCGGCGTCACGCTCTACGACATGGGCAGCGGCCGCCAGGGGATCGTCCACGTGATCGGCCCCGAGCTGGGGCTGACCCTCCCCGGCCTGACGATCGTTTGCGGCGACAGCCACACGAGCACCCACGGCGCCTTCGGGGCCCTGGCGTTCGGCATCGGCACCAGCGAGGTCGAGCACGTCCTGGCGACGCAGACGCTCCGGCAAGGGCGGCAACCCCAGTCGCTCGGCGTCGAGGTGACCGGCCGGCTGGCGCCGGGGCTGGAGCCCAAGGACATCATCCTGGCCATCAGCCGGGCCATCGGCACGGGAGGGGCGACCGAGCACGTCATCGAGTACCATGGGCCGGCGATCGCGGCGCTGTCGATGGAAGGACGGATGACGATCTGCAACATGTCGATCGAGGCGGGTGCCCGCGCCG